>NZ_JARAVK010000033.1:0-52365 GCF_033792765.1 Streptomyces sp. PA03-6a
TCCCTCCCCCGCTCCGCGCCCCTGGTACCGCCGCCGACGGGTCCTGGCGTCCATCGCCGTCGTCGGCGCCCTGGTCGCCGCATTGCGCAGCACGTCGGCCCTGTCGGGCGAACGCTCCTCCGAGGCGGGCGCCTCCCGCACCCCCGGCTCGCGGACGACCGCCACCGGCGCACCCCACCGTTCGGCGACGTCGGCCACCACGTCCCCCTCCCTTTCCCGGAGCTCCGCCCCGCCCGCCACCGGCAGCGGTCCCACCACGGCTGCGAAGCAGACCACCGGCCTGCCCCTCACATGGAGCACCGACTCCCTGGTCTGGGACAAGGGCTGCGGCCACGACTACGTCATCGCCAAGCCGCCCGCTCAGGTACCTGCGCCGCCGGTGGAGCAGGATGCCCGGGCGTGGGCGGCGGCGCAGGGCGCGGTGCACGGGCAGCAGACGAGGGTGCAGATCTCGGTGCAGGGGCGGTCGTCCGCGGCCGTGGTCCTCGAGGCGCTCCACGTCCGCATCGTCAGCCGCGGCAACCCGGCCGCCGGGAGTGCGTACGCCATGGGCCAGGGCTGCGGGAGCGACCTCACGCCCCGCCGCTTCACCGTGAACCTCGACGTCGACCGGCCCGTCACCCGTCCGAAGGACGGCGCCGACGGTGAACACGTCGTCCCGGCCGCGCATTTCCCGTACCGCGTCTCTGCCGAGGACCCGGAAGTGCTGCTGGTCGACGCGATGACACGGACCCACGACGCCCGCTGGTACCTCGAACTCGACTGGTCCTCCCAGGGCCGCACCGGCACGATCCGCATCGACGACCACGGCCGCCCGTTCCGCACCACCGGCATCACGGCGATGCCGCACTACTGGTACGGCACGAACGACGCAGGCCGGCGTGCCTGGGTCCCCTACGACGGTTAGCGCTGTGACCGCATGGGTTCCCCGGGTCGTCAGCCGCAGTAGTCGCCGGACTTGGTGTCCGGGCCGGTGCCGGCGGTCGCGGCGAGGCGGACGCCGAGGAGACGCCCGGCGGAGTTCACCGTCACCTGAAGCGACGTCACGGCCCGCATGCTGTCGTCACGGTAGGGGTACGTCACGGTCCACATCCCGCCCGCGCCGTCGTCGGCACGGTCCACCGCGGGCCGCTTCGTGTCGGCCGTGGGGTAGTGCAGGGCCACGTACCGGTCCGCGGACCGCTCGGCGGCCGCCGCGTCGTGCACCGACCAGGAGGAGCCCGGGATGGGCTTCCCGACCGCCGCGGCCTCGGTCCGGGGGCCCGTCGACACGTCGACGCGGAACCGGTCCGGGTCGGGCCAGCTCATGAAGGCGACCCCGCTCGGTGCCAGCTCCGCCCACACCTCCTCGTTCACGCCGTCGATCCCGCACGGAGTGGTGTCCTGGACCCGGACGATCCTGACGTCGTCGCCCAGCGCCTTGCGCACCGCCTGCCCGATCACCGCCTGCTGTTCCGCCGACGCCTGCCTGCTCGGCTCGGCGTGGTCGACGACCCGCACGTCGACGACGGTCGTCAGCACGAGGGCCACGGCCAGGAACCCCGCGCCGGTGGCGGCCTGGAGCCCGCGGTGGCGCGTGGGCCAGGGCGAGAGCCGCGTACCGGCGAGGCGCAGCGACAGGACCCCGATGCCCGCGCCCACGACGGCGCCCACCACGTTGGTGGTGAAGTCACTGGTGTCGCAGTAACGGCCGATGACGGGAAGGCAGGCCTGGACGGTCTCGATCCCGCACGCCAGGAGGACGGACAGCAGCACAGGGGGCACCGGGCGGCGGGCCGCCCGCACACCGAAGAAGCCGATCGGCACGAACAGGGCGACGTTCATCCACCCCTGGGCCGTCCCGAACGCCTCCCACACGTCCTTGCTCACCGTGCATTTCACCGCGCCTGTACCGACGGGTCTGAGCCAAAGCGTCAGGAACAAGGCGGCCGTCGTGGTGGCCGCCCATGCCCCGTAGGTCCAGGGCCGGTCGGAACGGCCACGCAGGGCGACCGAGACGACTCCCAGCACGGCCGCGGAGACCAGGGTGACGAGGAGGAGGTACAACATGTGCCCTCCGAAGACGAGAGCGAACAATGCCGTGCCTTTCGAGCGCGAGGAGATCAGCCGACGGCGCGCGAATCGCGGCGCGTCGGCGATCACCATGGCTCCCGCAGGTCATGACCCCTGGTTCAACTCATGACCAAGCTGTAACAGCCCGCCCCTGCCGGCCCGGAAGATCACCGGTACAGGCTCCGGCCCGGCGTTCGGTCCTCCGGTTGAACGCCGTCTCCCACGGCTACGGCGTGGGCTCGGTCCCTTCCGGAAAACCCAACGCATCGAGGAGTGTGTCGAAGAGGTCCTCGACGAAGGTCCCCTCCGAGCGCAGTACCTCCTCGATCCGGGACTGCGGTGCCACGGCCGGGATGCCCGCCGCTGCGGCCCAGGCGAGAGCGCCTTCGGCGTCGGAAGGAACCTCCGCGTCGAGTTCCGCGCGTGTGCGGCTCACGGCCTCGTCGAACTCGGGAGTGTCCACCCACAGGAGCTGGTCCTCCAGGTCCTCGGGTTCCTCGGTGACGAGTGCCGCAGCAATGTGCAGGTTGAGCCACGCCTGCCAACGTCGCCCGTCGGTCCCCAGCCCCGTCACCAGGGCGACGCTGCTGTCGGATACGGACGCCACGCAGGCCGGTGCGCCGGTCCACTCGACGAGGGCGGGCAGATCGCCGTCCTCCCAGATCCCATCGTCGAACTGGAGGGTCTGCCAACCACCCGCTCGCGGCCACCACTCGTGCACCGCGTCCTTCAGCTCCCGGTCGATGCCGTCGAACACGGGCGCTTCCAGCAGCGGACGCTTGCTGCGGGCAAAGAGCAGGTGCCCGGAAAACCCCACGGGAACTCCTTCTTGGAGACGTTGCCCGCACCTTATGGGCTGCCACCGACACGGCAGGCTCGGGCCGGCTCGCGCCCCGTCCACCGCCGCTGCGACCCTTTGTGTGCGCAAACCTTTCCCGAACCGTCCGCGGCGATTTGCCGCCGCATTCCGCACCGCCGCACCACGCGTGGAACCCTGCGGTCGTGAACGACGACGAACCTCCGGTCGAACCGCTGGACGACGACATGCGCACCTGCGCCTTCTGCGGGCACCCGGTTCCTGAGGAATCGCTTGACGAGTACGACTGTCCCGTGTGCGGAGACCCGGAAGGGCGCGACGTACTGCTGTGAGGTCCTGGCGAGAACGACGCGCCGGCGCGGGGCCGAGTCCGCTGGGCGGCGACCGCATGCCAGGGCGCGGTGAAATGAAGATGCGGCAAGGTGAGGCGACGATGGTCGGCATGGCACCCGAGTCGAAGCCCGCGCCGCCCGCCGCGTCGACGCACCAGACCGCGCTCACCGATGGCGTGGCCTCGGTCTTCACATGGGACGAGAACGCGCGCATCGAGGTGCGCGACCTCGGACGCGAGATCGTCATCGAGGCGAACGCCGATGGGCTCAGAACCCTCGCACGCCATTTGCTCACGCTCGCCGGCAACGGCACCCCTGACGGTGCGCACCTGCACCTTGAGGCCGGAGTGGGGCTGGTGGAGGGATCCGTGGGTCTGGTCCTGGAGCGATGCGACGACGAGTGACGTCCGTGCGGGCTGATCCGGGGCGCTCGTCGTCACATGCCGGAAACATACGCGGCGACGATCCGCCAGTAGGGTCCCGGCATGCTCCTTTTCCACTTCACGCGGCCGGGGCTGTGGCCGCTGATTTTGGCAGACGCGGAGATCAGGGCGACCTGGCCGGAGGAGCTGGACGACGTACCGGAACTGGCGCGGTCCGTGCACCTGACGGCCGATCCGAGTCCGGGGTCGCTGCCGGGGGCCTTCCGGGACCGCACCGTGCGGTTCACGGTGGAGGTTCCCGCGCCGGAGGCGCAGCGGTGGCATGCGTGGGCGGGTACGAGGCTGCCCGCGGGGTCCGCGGAGGCGCTCGCGGCGTCCCGGTTCGACGGGCGTCCGGACGAGTGGTTCGTGCTGGAGCGGGCCATCCCGTCGGCGGAGTGGGTGTCGGTGATCGACCTCGGTGTGATGACGCCGCTCTGGCCGCGTCCGTAGGCCGTCCGTAGCCGCGTCGGCGGGCCGTCACCAGGTCGTGGGGCCGGCGCCGCGCCACTCGACGAGGTCGCTGTCGTACAGGTCGCCCAGGCGCATGCGGAGCCCGGCGCGGCGGGCCAGCGCGAGGACGTCCCGGGGTCCGTAGGCGAGGCCGAGGATCCTGCCGTCGCACCGCACGCGGCGGCCGCCGGTGCCCGAGGGCGGGTACACGATCACTCGGCATCGCACCGGCTCAGCGTGGCCCCGCAGGGGCGGGAACGCATCCTGGCGGAATGTCCGGGCGGAGTATCCGGGCGAGCGCCGCGGCCCCGCAGGGCGTACGAATGGAGGGACATCAAAGCGCCGGAGAGAGTGGCTGGGCATGCGCGTTGTCGTGGACCTCACCCGTTGCCAAGGCTATGCGCAGTGCGTGTTCCTTGCGCCGGACATGTTCGAACTGCACGGCGAGGAGGCGCTGCTGTACGACCCGGCGGTCCCGGGCGACCAGTACGAACGCGTGCGCCAGGCCGCCGCGGCGTGCCCGGTGCAGGCGATCCTGGTGGGCGAGGAGGTGAGCGCCGGTGTCCGCTGACCTCCTGGAGGGCCGGATCGTCATCGTCGGAGCGTCGCTGGCGGGCCTGCGGGCCGCGGAGACGCTGCGCGAGAAGGGCTTCACCGGTTCGCTGACCGTCGTCGGGGACGAGCCCCACCCGCCGTACGACCGGCCGCCGCTGTCCAAGGGGGTGCTGCTCGGCAAGGTGTCGGCGGACGCCACCGGGCTGCCGATGCGTCGTGATCCGGAGGCGGAGTGGCGGCTGGGGGTGCGCGCCACCGGGCTGGATCCGGTGGGGAAGCGGGTCCTGCTGGGCGACGGCTCGTCGCTGCCGTTCGACCGGCTGCTGATCACGACCGGGACGCGGGCGCGGCCCTGGCCGGTTCCGGAGGAGGCCGCCCTCGACGGGGTGTTCACGCTGCGCACCAGCGACGACGCCGCGCGTCTGGCCGAGCGGCTGGCCGCCGGGCCGCGCCGGGTGCTGGTGATCGGGGCGGGCTTCACCGGTTCGGAGATCGCGTCGGTCTGCCGCGAGCGCGGTCTGGAGGTGACGGTCACCGAACGCGGCCCGGCGCCGCTGGTGGGGGCGCTCGGCGGGACCTTGTCGAAGCTCGCGTCCGCCATGCAGCGGGCGCACGGTGTGGACCTGCGCTGCGGCGTGACCGTCACCTCGCTGCGCGGCAACGGCAGGTTCACCGGCGCGGACCTGTCGGACGGCACCCGTGTCGACGCGGACGTGTGCGTCGTCGCGATGGGCGCGGTCCGCAACGTCGAGTGGCTGGCGGAGTCCGGGCTGGCCGCCGGCCCGCGCGGGATCGCCTGCGACGCCGGGTGCCGGGCGTTCACCATGTACGGGATCGTCACGGACGACGTCTTCGTGGCCGGTGACGTCTCGCGCTTCCCGCACCCGCTGTACGAGTACCAGCTGCTCTCCCTCGAGCACTGGCGCAACGCGGTGGACCAGGCCGAGGTCGCCGCCCACAACATGGTCAGTCCGGGGCCGCTGCGGCGGCCGCACCTGGCGGTGCCGACGTTCTGGTCGAGCCAGTTCGGCTACAACATCAAGTCGGTGGGCGTCCCCACCTTCTCCGACCAGGTGGTCATCGCGCAGGGCTCGCTGGAGGAGCGCCGCCTGGTCATGGCGTACGGCTACCGCGGCCGGTTGACCGCCGCGGTCACGGTCAACATGGCCAAGTCGCTGGAGTACTACGAGCGCCTCATCGAGACGGCCGCCCCGTTCCCGCCCCCGCTGGGCGCGTCGGACCGCCGTACGGCGGCCGAGGTCGTCCTCCCCTCCGATGTGCCGGACCCGAGCCGGCTCTCGCACGGTCCCACGGTCGCGCTCACCGGGTACCTGCCGGACCGGCGGCTGGTCCTGGCGAGGCCCGCCGGGTGACCCACCCCCGCCCATCCACGAGGAGCCACCACGCATGACCGCCGAGACCCTGCTGGAACGGATCACGGATTACGCCAGCCGCCCCGACCCGTACCCGCTGTACGCGGAGCTCCGCGAGGCCGGGCCCGTGGTGCGGCAGACGGACGGCAGCTACCTGGTCGGCACGTACCACGAGATCGTCGGCCTGCTCCACGACCCGAGGCTCAGCGCGGACCCCCGCAACCGCACCACACCGGCCGCCCCGGCGGCGGAGGAGACGCAGCACCTGCCGTTCCTGCGGCTGGACGACCCCGAGCACCACCGGTTGCGCACGCTGGCCATGCGGCCGTTCGGCCCGCCCCACAACCCCGGCCGGGTCGACGCGATGCGCGGGGAGATCACCCGGATCACCGGGGAACTGGTCGAGGGGCTCCGGGGCCGCGACCACGTCGACATCGTCGACGACCTCGCCTACCCCCTGCCGGTCACGGTCATCTGCCGGATCCTCGGTGTGCCGCGCGAGGACGAGCCGCGGTTCCGGGAGTGGACCGACCTGCTCGTCGCCTCCGCCGACATCAGCCCCGGCGAGGACGCCGCCGCGCGGGCCGAGGCGGGTCGCAAGGGCCGGACGGAGATGGGCGCCTACCTGCTCGGCCTCGCGGAGCAGCGCCGCGGCCGGCCCACCGGCGATCTGCTCTCGGACTTCGTCAACGAACCGGATCCGGAGCTGCGGCTCACCGACGAGGAGCTGGCGATGACCGCGATCCTGCTCCTCATCGCGGGGCACGAGACGACGGTCAACCTGATCACCAACGGTGTGCTCACGCTGCTGCGCCACCCCGACCAGCTGGAGCGGCTGCGCCGGGAGCCGGAACTGCTGCCGGAGACGGTGGAGGAACTGCTGCGGTACGAGCCGCCGGTGCACCTGCGCGAGCGCATCCCCCTCGCCGACGTGGACATCGCGGGCACCGTCGTGCCGAATGGCACGTCCGTGATCCTCGCGCTCGCCTCGGGCAGCCGTGACCCCCTGCGGTTCCAGGATCCCGAACGCTTCGACCCCGCCCGCAAGGACAACGAGCACTTCGGCTTCGGCAGCGGCGTCCACCTCTGCTTCGGCGCACCCCTGGCGCGCATCGAGGCCCAGGCGGCGCTCGGCGCGCTGCTGCCCGGTCTGGGGACGGCGACCCTGCTGCAGGACCCGCCTCCCTACCGGCGCAACGCCATGCTGCGCGGGCCCCGTCACCTCTCCGTCAGGTTCTGATGCCCCTCGCTCGCCTCAGGCCTCGGTGGTGCGGTGGCGGGCCCGGAAGGCGGCTGCCTTGACGCGGTTCCCGCAGGTCCTCATCGCGCACCACTCACGCCGGCGGCCCCGGGAGCGGTCGAGGTAGACCTGGGTGCACTCCGGGCGGGCGCACTCGCGCAGCAGCGCCCCGTCCTCGCCGCCGATGATCTCGACGGCCTCGCGGGCGACGGCGGCGAGGCCTTGTGACGCCGAACCGGAGCGGCTCGTGCCGTCGGGGCCGAGCTGCGTCACCACGGGTGCCCGGGCCGCGTGGCGGTTCACCGCGGCGACCGCTCCGGCGGGCAGCGGTTCGCCGTCGAGCCGTGCCACGACCAGGGCATAGATCGACTCCCGCAGGTCCACGGCCGCCGCGAGGTCCGACGTGTCGGAGCCGGGCTCGCGGTCGAGCATCCGGGACTCGACGAACCAGGAGTCGAGGAGCTCGGGCGAGGCGAGCTTCTCCGTGGGCAGCGCATTGCGTCGTGCGCGCAGCGTGCCCAGGAAGTCGAGGGCGAGCGTCCCACAGGGGAAGGCATGGTTCACATCACCATCCTAACCGGTGATCCACGATTCGTCACTGGCTTGACAGGTGACTTCCCCCCGTGACACGGTCGTCACCGTTCAGAACGGTTACTCATGATGTGGGGGACGCCGCAATGGCTGTCGTACGTTTCCACCTGCTCTCCTCGCTCAGCCCGTCCGAGGCGCTCGCGGTGCTCACCGACTTCGGTCCCGCGCGGGCCCGGAACTGGCCCACCATCGACGCCGAGCACCTCACGGTGCACGCGATCGGCGACACCTGGGCCGAGGTGACCGAGGGCACCGCGTCCGCCTGGGAACGGGCGCGCTACGACTGGGACGCCGGGACGGGAAGGGTCGCCATCACCACGCACGACTCGAAGGTGTTCGGCCCCGGCGGCGGATGGATCTTCCAGCTGACCCCCGAGGGGGACGGCACACGGGTCGACGTCGAGCTCACCCGCACCCCCGGCACGCTCAAGGGCAAGGTGCTCGCCACGCTGCTCCCCGTCGCCGCCGCGTCCCTGCGCAAGTCCTACCGGCAGCCCTTCAAGGCGGCGTGATCACGCCGGCTCCGGCCCGGCGGCAGCTCAGGCCCTGCGGCGGCTCCGGCCCGGACCGGCGGCCCGATTGCGGGCGGCTGGCCCGATTCCGCCCCTCGAACTCACTGTCGAGATCCGGCTACCGTCCGTACACTGACAAGTTGCAGGCATGCGGGCAGTGTTGACCGGGGGGAGCCGCCATGTCCGAGCAACCGCACGGCACCGCGCACGGATACGGGTACGGATTCGTCATCCCGCCCATGCCCTCCACCCCGCCGCCCGCGCCGCCGGACGGGCTGCGCGCGGCGGCGGTGGGGCTGCTCAACCTCAGTGGCCTCGGCCTCGGTTACGCCCTGACCCGGCGCTGGGTGCTCATGGTCGTGTGCTGGTTCGCGACCGGCATCCTGCTGCTGGTGGCACTGCCCGCCGACCCCGACGGGGTGCCCGTGGGCCTTGTGGTCGTCTACCTGGTCCTCCTCCTGGCCGCGGCCGTCCACGGCGCCGCGGTCGGCCTGCGCACCCGGCTGGTGTGGCCCGCGGGCGCTCCCCTGGCGATCGCCCTCGGACTGGTGCTGCTGGCCGTGCCGGCCGGCGGCGTCGTGCTGTACGACATGGCCCGCGACGAGGCGAACGAGCAGGCGCTCCTGGACCGGCTCGAGCAGGCCGACCGGCTCGTGCGGGCCGGCGGGAGCAGACCCTTCGACGCGGCCCGGTCCGACTACGGCAAGGCCCTGCGCGAGTACCGGGACATCAGATCCGGCCACCCTGACTCCCGGGCCGCCGGCCGGGTACCCGACCGCCTGAAGACCTACTACACGACCGTCGGCGCCGCATACGAGCAGCAGGACTACTGCGCGGCGATACCGGCACTGACGTACCTGCGCACGGTCCCGGCCACCATGGGCCAGCAGACGCTCGGCGCGCTCGCCCAGTGGCCCGACGACCGCCTGGCCGCCTCCCTCTACGCGTGCGGGGCGCAGCGACTGGGCGACGAGGACGCCGGCTGGACGGAGGACTTCGGCGACCTCCTGGGCACCTTCCCCGACTCCGAGCAGGCCGCGAAGGTCGCGCCCGCCGTCGACTCGGCCGTGGACAAGGCCGCGAAGGACGTGAGCGGCTCCGACCCCTGCCCCGCCGTCGACCGGCTGCGCACCCTCGGCACCCAGGCCCGGGGCCTGAACGCGGGCGCCGGGGACGTCGGCGACGCCGTCGCGGCCTCCGCCGCCCGGGCCGGGAGGAGCGCCGACTCGGGGGTGTACGCCTGCGGGGTCGACCAGTACAAGGACGGCGACTTCGGCGAGGCGCGGGAGACGATGAACACGTTCGTCGCCGACAACAAGGGCGCGAAGAACCGCGCGCTGGCCAAGAAGTTCGCCATCGCGGCGGAGGTCGCGGACGAGATCCCCGCGGCGGGCAAGCGCCTGCCCACGCTGGCCTCCGGCGGCAGCATCTCGGTCACGATCAAGAACGACAGCCCCAACCCGATCACGGTGCTCTACACCGGGCCGGTGACCGGCAGCCTCACGCTCAAGGCCTGCCGCAGCTGCACCTCGTACTCCCTCCTGACACCCTCCCTGGCGGGGTTCAAGCCCTGCCAGGACAGCGGCACGAACTACCCCCAGCGCACCATCCGCCTGCCCGTCGGCACCACGTACTTCCTGCACAAGTCGACGTCGTCCGACGGATCGAGCCCGGCCTCCGACAAGGCCACGCTCAAGCCCGGCTACATCTACACCGAGTGCGCCTACACGACGAAGTCCTTCGGCTTCTGACCGTCCGGCGCCGGCCCTCGACCGCCCTCGTCCGCCCTCGTCCGGCTCGTCAGTCGGAACCGCCGCCTCCGCCGCCGCAACCGAAGCCGCCGGAGTGGTCGGTGTGGCCGGAATGGCCGGAATGGCCGGCACCGCCGTCGGCGCCGTGGCCCGTGTCGCCGTCGGGGTAGTCGGCGCGCCAGCGCAGGAACTCGTGCCTGCCGAACGGGAACAGGCCCTCGTCCGCGACCGCTCCCCGGCCGATCAGCCCCGCCTCAGCGGTGAAGGCCGGGACGAGCGCGGTCAGCGCCGGGTCGCCGTAGAGGGCGACCGCGAACAGGATGTCCTCCTCCGCGAGCCCTGCGGGACCCTGCGGCATCGGCGTACCCCGCCGCAGGTCCGCCAGGTACCGGCGGGCGGCCCGGGTCGGGCTGACGCGCACCAGGCGCAGCAGCCCCGCGCCGGCCAGTTCGGCCCGCATCCGGGACAGCGCCTTGCGCACGACGGCGCGCCCGAGCAGTTCCCTGATCCCCGCCGGGCGGTACAACCCGACGCGTATCGCCTTCTCCAGCGGGTGGCGGTGCGGCGGCGGGTTCGCCTGCTCCGGGGAGACCTCCCGGCGCAGGGTGCCCGGCCGGCCGGACTCCACGGCGCCGCGCAGGTGCAGCGCCACCACGGCGACCGTCACGGCGGCCCTCGGGCCCCCGCGCAGCAGCGCGATCTCGTGCGGTTCCAGCCGGACCGCCGTTCCCTCGTCCATGGCGCCACCCCCCGTGTGTCTGCCGGGTACGTGCCCATCGGCGGGGGTGGTCGAAGCCTGCCGGGGCGGGGTTCAGAGGGCGATTTGAGGGTGCCGTAGCGGACGTACGGCCGGTGGTGTAGGTGCGGCCGGCGGCCCTCCACCGGTACGGGGCGGGACTGCCGGGGCTGATGGTGCGAGTGTAAGGAAATGTGCCGGAGGAATTGCCTTGGGGCGCTCCCCTACGGCAGGCTGTCGCTCTAGTCAGGCCCTGTCATCCGCACACCCGTACGTACACGCGTACGGGGCAACGGAGTTGGCCGGTGGTCGCCGTGGGCGGTCCGAGCCGGTGGGAGGGGCACGATCGCGTCCGGGAGATCACCGAACGGGCCACGCTGGAAGGAAACCGTGTGAGCCGGATCTCGGTCCGGGGGATCGCGGTGGCTTCGGCCACGGCGGTCACCTCCGTGGGCGCCGTCGTCGGTGTCGCCTCGAGCAGCCAGGCGAGCGAGCAGCCCTTCGCCGCCTCCGAAGTCGACACCGTCCTGTCGGACATACCCGCCGGCCAGCGGGTCCAGCAGGCGTCCCTGACGCAGCAGGTGCAGGCGCAGTCCGACGCCGCCGACGTCGGCACCAGGAAGACCGCGGAGCAGGCCGCCCGCAAGCAGGCCGCCAAGGACGCCACCGCCCGCAAGGCGGCGGAGGAGAAGGCGGAGGCCGACCGCAAGGCCAAGGCCGCCGCCCGCGCGGCGCTGGTCGTGAAGGCCTCGTACACGGTCGCCGAGGTCCAGGACATGGCCCAGGCGATCATCGGTGACGCCTCGCAGTACCAGTGCTTCTCCAACATCGTCACCCACGAGAGCGGCTGGAACTACACCGCGACCAACTCCTCCTCCGGCGCCTACGGCCTCGTCCAGGCCCTGCCCGGCTCCAAGATGGCCTCCGCGGGCGCCGACTGGCGCACCAACCCCGGCACCCAGATCAAGTGGGGCCTCAAGTACATGGACAGCCGCTACGGCAGCCCCTGCGGTGCCTGGTCGTTCTGGCAGGCCAACAACTGGTACTAGGGTCCCGCCGCGAGGTCGGCTGCGGCCGCCGAAGTGGCGAGCGGCAGCAGAAGGCTGACGGTATACGTCCGTGCGGCCGATCGGCACGTTCGCCGTCTCGAACTCGTTGTGCTGCCAGCCCTGTCCCAGGCCGGCGATGACCCGGCCGCCGCTGAACCGGTCCAGGGTGGCGAGCCGACGAGCGAGCATCACGGGCACGTGCAGCGGCGCCACCAGGATCGCGGTGCCCAGCTTGATCCGCTCGGTCACGGAGGCAAGGTAACTCAGCGTCTCCAGCGGCTCGTACGTCGAGCCGTAGAACTCGGGCAGCATCTGGGGTTCGCCTCCCGTCCACAGCACGACCTTCTCCATCGGGCGGAGCAGGCGTTCGAACGTCCACAAGGCGGAGTAGCCGAGCCGTTCGGCCTCTTTGGCGACCTTGACGATCGTCTCCGGCGAGGTCTGCGGCCCGGCGGTGGGCAGTGCGAGACCGCGTTCCATGGGTCCTCCAACAGGTGGAATGCGTCAACGGGTTGTCAGGGATCGGCAGTCGGACGGGAGCAAGATCGCCGGGTACGTCGACGCCTGCGATGACGAAGAGGTCCGGCGTGTGCAGCCCGAGCGCGGGCGCGAGCCGCCGGATGCCGGTGCGCCGTCAGCCGTTCCAGCAGCACCTCGAAGGGCTCACCTGCCGTCGTCGGATGCGGAGGTGCCGGCGACGGCCGGTCCGAGGTCGGCGGGGAGGCGGGCGACCAGCGCGACCGCTTCTTCCGCGGTGGCCGCCTCGCCGATCACACCGTCCCCGAGGTGGAGGTGGTCCTTCACGCGATACGGATGGCCGTCGTACGCGGGGACGATGGCCACCTCCAACCGGGACGGGTGCCCGGTGCGGGCACTGAAGCCCAGTACCCAGTGGCTGGAGAACGCGAAGAGCTGCCGCAGCCGCGGCTCGGCACGGGCCGCCTGCACGAGGAGCCGGAAGCCGTCGAAGGCAGGCGCCTCCGCTGCCTGCTCGTGCAGCCTCCGCCACTGCAGCTCGACCTCGGCGGCCGGTCCGCGTTCATGGGCTTCGGCGCGCTCGCTGGGGTGGAGGAACGAAAACCGTTGGTGCAGTTCGCGGAATCCGGTGCCGTTCCCCCAGGCCTCCCCCACCCGCACCACGTCCTCGAGGTCGGCCGTGCTCCCCGAGATCAGCTCGACCCCCCGGCTCCATCCGGAGAACGTGAAACCGCGCTCCTTGGCGAACGTGTAGACGATCAGCGGATCGCGGTCGGGCACCGCGGTGGCGGCACGCGCTGGAGGACTACGCCACCGCCGTCACGCACGATCGTGAGATCGGCGCCGAGGCCGACCGCTGCCTGCTCCAGGGCGGCGGACAGGCCACCTGCGGCGATCAGGTCGGGATAGAGGTCGGGGTCCACGCGCCCAGTGTGGCGTCACCGCGCGGCGCGGGGAACACGGGGACGGCCCGTACGACTACGGACGGCCCCGGCCGGTGAGGGCCGGGCCGGGGTCGTGAGGTGGGCGTGGGGGTGGCGGTCAGCGCAGCGACGCGGGCAGGTCCTCGCGGTGGACGATGCCCATGCGCTGGGTGGCACGGGTGAGGGCCACGTACAGGTCGCTGGTGCCGAAACGTGCCGGTTCCACGACCAGGACGTGGTCGAACTCGAGCCCCTTGGCCTCGCGGGGGCCGAGCAGCACCACGGGCAGGGTGAGGTCGGGCTCGGCGCCGGCCGTGACCCCGTCGAGCGGGGCGGCGATCTCCTCGTGCAGCGCGCGCGGCGCGATCACCGCGAGGCGCCCCTCGTGGGGGGTCAGTTCCGCGACGGCCCGCGCCACCGCGCCGGCCAAGTCCGCGCCGGCGTGCCGCGTCCACGGCTTCTCGCCGGTGGAACGGACCGACCGGGGCGGCTCGAAGGCGGGGTCCTCGATGCGTACGACCTGCGCGGCCAGGTCCATGATCTCCGCGGGCGTACGGTAGTTGACGCCCAGCCGCACGTGCTCGAAGCGGTCGCCGACGTACGGCTCGAGGATCTTCTCCCAGGAGCCGACGCCCGCCTCCTCCGAGGTCTGCGCCGGATCGCCGACCAGGGTCAGCGAACGGGTCGGGGACCGTCGCATCAGCAGGCGCCACGCCATCGGCGACAGCTCCTGCGCCTCGTCGACGATGATGTGCCCGAACGCCCACGTACGGTCGGCGGCGGCCCGCTCGGCGGCGCTGCGGTGGTCGGCCTCCTCCTGCCGGTCGGCCATCCGCTCGGCGTCGATGATGTCGTGGGCGGCCAGGACCTCGGACTCCGCGTCCTCGAACTCGTACGACTCCGAACCGCGCGACACCTCCAGGACGCCCTGGGCGTAGGCGATCTGTTCCTGGCGTTCGGCCTCGGCCGCGGCCCGCGCGGCGCTGTCGTCGACGCCGAGCAGTTCGGCGGCCTCGTCCAGGAGCGGCACGTCGGCCGGGGTCCATTCGCCGTCGTCCGGGGCGCGGCGGATCGCCCGGGCGTCCTCGTCCGGCAGGTACGCCGGCTCGGCGAGGTAGCCGGTGAGGAACTCCTGCGGGGTGAGCATCGGCCACAGCTCCGCCACGGCGGCCCGCACCCCCGCGCTGGCGGCGACGCCCTTGCCGAGCTGCGCGAGGTCGTCCGGGCCGAGGAAGTTGGGGCCGCCGTACGGGTCCGCGCCGATGCGGTCGGCGAGCTGCGCGGTGAGGGCGTCGATGACGTGGAAGGCGAAGTACGGCCGGGCGAGGTTGTGCGGCAGGCGCGTCTCGCGGGCGGCGTCCCGGGCCTGGTAGGCGATCTCCCAGTCCAGGACGAGTTCGCCGTCGTCGTGCGGGATGACGATCGGCGCACCGGGCTCGGGCAGCACCTGGCGGTCGCGCAAGGCGAGGGCGAGCGCCTCGGCCATCTCCGCGCCGCCCTTGACGGCCGCCGCGCGCGGGGTGTCGGTGCCGCGGGCGTGGACGCCGGGGAAGAGTTCGGCCTGCGTGGCGAGCATGACGCCGGTCTCGCCGAGGGCGGGCAGCACCTCGCCGATGTACCGGAGGAAGGCCGGGTTGGGACCCACGATCAGGACCGCGCGCTTGGCCAGCAGCTCACGGTGCTCGTACAGCAGGAAGGCCGCCCGGTGCAGCGCGACCGCGGTCTTGCCGGTGCCGGGGCCGCCCTCGACGACGAGGACGCCGCGGTGCGGGGCGCGGATGATGCGGTCCTGGTCGGCCTGGATGGTCCGCACGATGTCGGCCATGCGGCCGGTGCGGGCCGAGTTGAGGGCGGCGAGCAGCACGGCGTCGCCGGTGCGGTCCTCGAAGCCGCTGCGGTCGTCGTCCTCGAGGTCGAGGATCTCGTCGTGCAGCTCGGTGACCCGGCGGCCCTGCGTGGTGATGTGCCGGCGCCGGCGCAGACCCATGGGCGTGTGCCCGGTGGCGACGTAGAACGGCCGGGCGACCGGTGCACGCCAGTCGATCAGGAGCGGGGTGTGGTCGGTGTCGTCCTCACGGATCCCGATGCGGCCGATGTGGTGCGCGGCACCGTCCTGCAGGTCGATCCGGCCGAAGCACAGCGAGCCGTCGACCGCGTTGAGGGCCGCCAGCAGACCGGAACGCTCGGCGACGAGGACGTCGCGTTCGAGACGGGCCTGCATGCCGTTGCCCACCGGGGTCAGCGCGTCCTCGACGCGCCGGGTGGCGACCCCGCGCAGCGTGTCGACCCGCCCGTAGAGCCGGTCGATGAATTCCTGCTCCTTCTGCAGTTCGACTCTTTCGCGAGTTGACACATTCGCTCCCTGTCGGATATGGTGATTCCAGTGGCCCCCGGTGAGGGGCCGTTTCTGTGCGCGCACAGAAACACTCAATATACGTGAGGAAATCCCCGTACCGCAATTGCGGTACGGGGATTTCCTGCGTTCGGGGCGGGGCCTGGGCCTCGGCGCTGCGACGGTGCCGGGACGCCCCTCCGGCGGGCTGCGGCGCGGGGGCAAAAAAGAAAAGGAAAGGAGCTCGTCCGCTCCAATCCGTTCCCAACGTATAGCGCACCGGGGGCCTTGCGGCAAGCCCCTGGGGGTGCCGCAGAATCGCCCGCCGTAACCGGAATTCGGGGCGTGGGGAGGCATGAAGTGCGTGCGCTGTTGTCGACGTACGGGCCACGGGGGGACATCGAACCGCTGGTGGCGACCGGGACGCCGCCTGCCGCGGCCGGCGCGGTGACCGGCACCCGGGAGCCGTGGGATCCGGACGGGCGGGCTCACCCCGCCCCGGGACCGCGGCGGGGTGCCCCTATGATCAACGCCCGCTGGACGAACGATCGAAGCGGGGGGCGGACGATGACCTACCGGCGTGCGGCGATACCGGTCCTGACCGGGGGGTTGCTGCTCACGGCGCTGTTGTGGTGGGCGGGGTCGAGCGCGCACGCGCTGAACCTGCCGGGCACCGTCGACGTGATCGGCGGCCGGGCGGCCGCGGAACTCGGCACATGGCTGACGCCCTGGTCGTACGACCCGCCGGGCTGGGGGCAGCCAGCCGGCGCGCCGACGGGCGGCACCGACTACCTCACGCTGTACAGGACCGGGCTGCAGATCCGGTTCGCCGCGGTGTTCGCGTCCTTCGTGCCCGGGGCGCTGCTCCTGCTGCGCAGGCTGCCCCCGGTGCACGGCCGGTGGCCCGCCACGCTGCTCGCGGTGTGGGCGTGGGGCCTGGTGGCCGGAACGCTGGCGGTCACCGTCTCCGCGCCGTGGCTGATCGCCTCGCACGGGCACGGCAGCTACCGCTTCCTGCCCCAGCTGGCCTCGGTGATCACCACCGGGCGGCAGGCCGTCGCGGTGGCCGCGCTGCTCGCGGCGGCGGTGACGGTGCTCACGGCGCGCATCACGGCCAAGGGCGCGGACCCGCTCCCCCAGGCGGTCGTCCCGGCGCGTGCGGGCCGGCTGGCCGCGACCGTCGGGACGGCGGTGATCGCGGTGTCCCTCGTGGTGCTCTCGTACCAGTCGGTCGCCGCCGCCCTCCAGACCTACTCCCCCGGCATCGGCCTGCTCTCCGAACCGGGCGACCTGCTGCGCCAGTGGCTGCTCCTCGGCGCCTGGACGACCCCGTCCGGCGGGCCGCTGACCGGCTGGCTCCTGGCCCGCGCCGCCGACGTGCTGCTGCTCGCCGTGGTGTGGTGGATGCTGCGCCGGCTGCCCGTGCTGCTGACACGGGCCACGTTCCCCGCGATGGCGGTCTGCGCGGTCTGCGCGACCGTGCTCGGGCTGATCGCCTCGCAATTGCTGCGGGTCGCCGTGGACGGGGCCGGTCTGCACTGGGGGCTGCTGTACCTCTCCGCCAGTCTGGGCATCGGGGTCCCGGCCGCGCTGACCTTCGGCCTCGCGGCGGGCGTGGCGGCCGCCACCACGCTCCGGGTCGCCGAGCGCCGCGCGGCGGGGGGTGCCTGACACCATGGCCGACCACCACGTCGCCGCCCTGGCGTATCTGTCCTGGAATCCCTCCGCGCCGGCGGACGTCCTGCTGCGGCTGCTCAGGCACGACGACCGGGCGATCAAACGGAACGTCGCCCAGCGCAGGGGTCTGCCGCTGGAAGTGGTCGACGCGATCCTGACGGACCCGGACCCGGCGCTACGGGCATGCTTCGCCGAGAGCGAGAACGCGGACCCGGCCCAGCGGGCCCGCCTCCTCGACGATCCGTCGCCGCGGGTCATCCTGGGCCTGGCCATCGGCCCGACGCCGTACAGGAAACGCGTGGACCCCCTGCCCGACTGGGCGTACGAACGTCTCCTCGCCCACCCGGACGGGAGGATCCGCTGCGAGACCGTCATCTCGCGCCTCGTGCCCGGCCACCTCCTGGCGCGACTGGCGGACCATGCGGACGGCCCCCTGCGCCAGGCGGCCTGCCGCGCGTGGGACTCCCTGACCGACGACGCCAAGGAGGCGCTGCTCCACGACGACGACCTCGATGTGCGACGCGCCGCCGCAATGCGCGTCTGTCATCAGGACGCAGAACGCACGGCCTGGCTCGTGGAGAGCCTTACGAACCCCTGGGACCGGGCCACGGTGCTCCGCGGCGGGCTGCTCAGCCGTGAGCTCGCCGAACGCCTGGTCACCGGCGACCGCCCGGCGTCCGTCGCCGCCAACCCCTCCCTCCCTCCGGACCTCGTCGCGCGGTTGGCCACCCACCCGGATCCGCACGTGCGGCTGGTCGTCTCCGCCAGGCCGGAGCTGACGGAGCGGGAACGCGCGGCCGTCGACTACACCGTGGGCCCCGAGGACCGCCTGGACGTGCTGGACTGGGTGCGGGAGGCGCGGGACGACCCGGAGGTCCTGCGGCGATGTGCGACCTCCGCGCACACATGGCTGCGCCGCAGCGCCGCCGTGTGCCCCGGCCTGGAGCCCGAGTACGTCGAACTGCTGTCCCGGGACGAGGACTTCGCCGTGCGGCTCCTGCTGTGCGAGTTCCACCCGGAACCGCCGCCGGAAACCCTGCTGGACCTCTACCTCAACGGCACCCACCGCGCGGTCATGTGGTTCGCCAACCACCCGCGGTTCCCCGCCGCGGGCCTCGCGGAGCGCTTCGCGGACTCGGCGGACCCCGAGGAAGGTCGTCTCGCGTTGACCGACCCGGACCTGCCCGTGCGGACCCTGGAGGAGTTCGCCCGCGACCCCGACCGGCGATGGGCTGCGGCCCGCCACCCGCGGCTGCCCGTACCGCTGATCCGCGAACTGCTCGACGACCCCGGCACGACCCATCACGCCGCCGGCAACCCCGGTCTGCCCGCCGAGGACATGCACCGGCTCCTGGACGGCGCCGGGGTCCCCGACTAGCCGGACGACGCCCTTGGCGACCGGGCGCTACGCCCGGTCGCCAAGGGGGACTTCACTGCGGCCGCCTGGGAAGCGGAGCTAGAGCGCGCCGCGCTTCACCCGGCGGAGCAGGAGGAATCCCGCGATCGCCAGGACCGCTCCGAGGCCGGCCGGCCACAGGTTGGTCCCGGTGTCGGCCAGACCGCCGTTGATCGCCTGCTGGTTGGCCTGTCCCGCGGGGCTCGGGGCGAACCCGCCGGGGGCGGGGGACTGCCCGGGCGCCGTCGACTGCTGGCCGCCCTGCTCCTCGCCCTGCTCTTCGCCCTGCTGCCCGCCCTGCTCCTCGCCGTGGTGCTGGTGGCCGCCGGCGGGCGGGTTGGCGGTGTCGTCCTGGCCCGCCGTAGGCGTGGTGTCGGCCTTGGGCGTCACCGTGACGGGAGCGTCGGGGGTGTCGCCGCCTCCGTTCTGGTCGTCGTCCGGGTTGTCCGCCGGGGGCTCCTCGGCGCCGGGGTCGTCGTTCCCGCCGTTACCGGGTTCTTCGGCGCCGGGGTCGTCGTTCCCGCCGTTACCGGGTTCTTCGGCGCCGGGGTCGTCGTTGCCCCCGTTGCCGGGCTCCTCCGTACCCGGGTTGTCGTTCCCGCCGTTGCCGGGCTCCTCCGTACCGGGGTCGTCGTTCCCGCCGTTGCCGGGCTCCTCCGCACCGTCGCCGCCGGCGCCACAGGTGCGGCCCTGGTTGATGCAGTCGGCCACCTCCTGCATCAGGCCCTCGTCGAAGATGTTGATGAAGTCGCCGTGGTCGGTGATCGGCTTGTGCAGGTTCTCGGGGAAGGAGTCCACCGCGAACAACGGCACCGTCTTGCCGCCGTCCTGGACGCTCGGCGCCTGGACGTCGTACACGATGCGCTGGACGAGCTGCGGAATGGCCTTGAAGCCCTGCGGGCAGTTGCCGCCCGCGTCGGCGAAGGCCACGTGGGTGCGGTGGTTGGCGCTGTCGACGTTCTGGCCGTCCCAGCAGCTCTGGAACCGGAAGGTGCGGACCACGTCGCTGCCGTCGGGGCAGAGCGGGTACTTGTCCTTCAGCTGCCGGTCCTCCAGACCCGTGCAGCTCCAGGAGGCGTTGGCGTTGGCCGGCCCGTTGACGAAGGCCTTCGCGTCGCCCGTGATGATGCGCAGCAGGCGCGGCATGGGCGTGACCTTGCTGACGGGGTTGCCGACGAACGTGAGCGTGACCTCCTTGGGGGTCACGATCTTCCCGGCGTTGCCCTCGGTGCCGCCGCCGGGCGCCCCGGCGTCCCGCTCCACGGTGCCGTCCTGCACGCGCAGCACGGGCCAGTAGTACGACGACTTGTCGCCCTGGTCCTTGCAGCTCGTCTCCGCCTTGGCGAGGTCGTCGATGGTGGCGAGTCCGTTGTTGGACTGGTTGCCGATGTAGTCGTGGAAGTGGTGGGCGCCGTTGGTCACTCCGGGGGCGACGATGATGTTGTCGGAGTTGAACAGGCCGCCTGCGTTGACACCGCACTCGGACGAGAACGTGCCGGAAGAGGCGTCCGACGGCTGCGGGCCGCGCGGCGCGTTCGGGTTCACGCTCATGATGTCGGCGAAGTCCGCCACGACGGGGCCGTTGCCGCCCTGTCCGCCGCCCTGCCCGGCCGGGGCGCCCTGGCCGTTCTGGCCGCCGTCACCCGTGGACGGCTGCGGGCTGCCTTCCTGACCCTCCTGACCCTGCTGGCCCTCCTGACCTTCCTGGGCATCGGTGGAGCGGACCGTGCAGCCCGCGAGGCCCTCGACACCCTGCGGGGGGTCCCCCACGCGGTCGATGGCTTGCAGGATGCGCGCGATCGTCGCGGCGCGCTTGTCCTTCAGCGGGCCCAGGACCGCGTTGTCCACGAAACCGGGGTCCTGCTGCTGGGCTGCCGACGTCTCCTTCAGCCTCTGGTAGGCCTCGGCTATCTGCTGGTCCAGAAGGGCGAGTTCCTTGTCGACGTCCTCCTTCGCCTGCTCGGGCACGGAGGTGAGCTCCGTGCCGACGTCCGGACAGTCGACCGTGATCGCCTGGCCCGCGGAGGTCGTCTGGGCCGTCTGACCCGACGAGTCCCCCTCGGTCGCCGAGGCGAACACGTTCGCCGTCACCAGGACACCGCCTCCCAGCATCAGGGCGACGGCTACAAAGGTGCCACTACGTGTGCCGGTAGCACGTCTGCGCGAATTGCGTACCAAGGAAACCCTCCTGCGCGCCTGATGATTGGCGGCCTGAACACGACAAGCCGTCCACACATACGGACACCACCCCCGGAGTGTTCAACCGCCCCGGGAATTCACAGGAGTTACCGGTCAAGGCCGTGGCCGCCCAGGCCGGGCCCGGTGGCGCCACGCCACCGGGCCCGGCCGGCGGGAGCGCCTCACCAGGTGTGGGCCACGTCGATCACCAGGCGGTCGGAGAGCTGGAACACCCGGAACGGCAGCCGGGCCCGCACACCGAGCCCCACCTGCGTGTCACCCTCGAAGCTCGACGCGAACCTCGCGTCCCTGAAGGTCCGGTAGCCGGTCAGGTCGACGCCCGGCAGCGTCCGCCCCGCGCGGCCCGGGTACGTCGCGGCGCCGGTCTGCGGGTCGTACGAGGGGGCGGCCACCCGGATCTCGATGATCGCCCCGCCGGAGACCGGTATGACCCGCCCCGAGCCGTCCTGGTGGACGGCGTCGACGTACTGCACGGTGTAGCCGATCGCGACCGTGCCGGCGGTGGGCACGTCGAACACCACACGGTCGTAGCACTCGTGGCTGCCGGTCCTGATGTCGGTCAGTGACCCGAGGTCGGCGTCGGTCCCGGACTTCGGGAGGCTGCCCCAGCCCGTCGGGCACGCCGCCGCGGGCGCCGCGGCCACCGCGGGCACTGCCACGGCCACCCCCGCACCAGCCATCACCAGGGCGGCCAGCACCGCCCCGTATCGTTTCGCACGCATGGTTCCCCCTTGCATTGCGGCTCTTGCCTGCTTTCCATGTACGACATGCCGGGCAAGGGTTTGGTTGTGCCGGGACGCCCGGGAACGCGCCGTCTCCCGGACGGTCCACGGGCCAGCCGTCTTCCGTCACCCGCCGGTGCTGGGGAACGCCGTCCTCAGGGCCTCCGTGACCGTGGTGAGGGTGGCGTCCGACGGTGCGCGCAGGCACACGTCGATGCGCACCTCGAAGGGCTTGCCGTACGCCGCCGAGCGGCCGTAACCCCAGGCGGGGATCTCCGTGTCGCCCCGCAGTACCTGGCAGCCCTTTCCCGCGGCCACCGGATCGCCCAGGGTGAGGGGCGTCGCCGGGCCGGCCTTGCCCGTCACGGTGGTACGGAACGTCATCAGCACCCCGTCCTCGCCGAGTTCCTCCAGCGGCTCGCAGGCGGGCTGCGCTTCCTCCGCCAGGTCGGGGCAGGAGTCGCGTGACGGGAGGCTCAGGAGCTGCGAGGCGACGAAGCCCGTCGCCGTGCCACGGTCGTCGACGGACAGGCTGTACCAGGTCCGCGGTACCCGCAGCGTCAGTCCGGTGCCGCTCAGGAGGCGGACCGTCGTGCGGTCCCCCGTGGCTCCCGGCGAGGGCGTCGCTGCGGGGAGGGCGTGCCGCTCTCCCGCCGCGTCGGCCGGAGGCCGTGCCTCGCCCGGTGGCCGCAGCCCCGGTACGAGGGTCGCGCAGGCCACGACGGCGACCACCGCCGTGACCGCGCCGGCGGCTGCCACGCGGCGCCGCCGGCGCCGCTGCACACGCCACCTGATCCGCGTCATGCGGTCGGCGGGGCCGGCGGTCTGCGGCACCGCGTCATGCAGAAGGCGGCGCAGCGCCTGTTCCGTCTCGTGCCACTGCTCGTCAGGTGCGGCGCGCATGGTCCTCACTCCCCTCCACGGGACGGCGGCCCGGCCCCGACTCCCGCACCGTGCAGGCCCCCTGCCATCGCGCTCCCGTCCCGGTTGAACTCCTCACTCCTGTTCCAACCGGGTGGGGCGCCGTTCGGTTGCCCGGGGAACACCCGCCGCCGACCAGGCCTCCCTCCCCGAACCGTGATGTGCGTCACACCGCTGGAAACGGCTCATCCCTGAGCGGTGGTCCACCGGGTTGAGGACGTCAACGGGGCGCATCGCCCCGCCGTGACACCTTTCGAACGAAGTGACGGAACGACATGCCTCCCACACCCACCACGCGTGCACTGCGGCCGGCCGCGGCCGCCGTTGTCCTCGCGCTCGCCCTCGCGCTCGCCGGATGCACCCAGGACGACGGCGGTACCGCCGCATCCGCCGGCTCCTCCTCCGACGGCCACACGCCGCCCTCGCGGGCCGCCGTCAACGGTGAACTGGCGATCCCCGAGGGGGCCGACGAGGGGACCAGACAGCAATACGTGTCGCAGAACACCATTGCCGCCTGCATGCGGAAGAAGGGCTTCACCTACACGCCGCACGTGTCGGGCGTGGAAACCGCCGCCATCCCGGTCGACGGTCAGGATTACGAACTGGCCAAGAAGTACCGCGACAAGTACGGCTTCGGCTTCTTCGCGGCCGCCGTCTACCCGGACGACCCCGGCGTCCCCGGCAGCAAGGCCCACGAGGCCCGGGAGATGATCAACCCGGACGAGGCCTACCTCGACGCACTGTCCCCGGCCCAGCGGAAGGCCTACGACACGGCGATGGGCACCGCGAAGCAACTCGCGAGCGGGAAGAAGGTGATGCTTCCGGGATGTGTGAAGGAGGGGATCGAGAAGGCCTACGGGCCGGAGAAGTCCCAGGCCGAACTCGACCGTGAGCACGCCGCGAACGAGGAGCGGGACCGCGCCGCGAAGCAGGCCCTCAACGGGGACCCACGGTTGATCTCCCTGGCGCAGCGGTTCGCGTCCTGCCTGCGCGACGAGGGCATCGCGGTGACGACGACCCAGCCGACCGCCATCGGGGACATGGTGAAGTTCGCGACGGCCCAGCAGACCCCGCAGGACGGCGTCCAGAAGATGGACCAGGACACGGCGCGGGCCAAGCTCACCCAGGAGATCACCATCGCCCGCAAGGACCTGGAGTGCGGCAAGGAGTTCCGCGCCGCGTACTTCCCCAAGCTCGCCAAGCACCCCCTCTACGGGATCACCGGATGAGCCGGCGTCTGCCGAGCGGCCCGAACGGGCGCGGCAAGCAGGTCGGGATGATCGTGGGCGTGGTCGCGCTCGTCGGCGCGGGCGGCTGGTTCGCCGGTACCCAGATGCAGTCGCCCGCCGACGCCGCCGCCTCGCGCCGGCCGCCTGAGGCCGGTCCCGTCACCGTCGCCGTGGAACGCCGGAAACTGACCGCGAGCGTGATCGCGCAGGGCGGCGTGGAGTTCGGGGCACCGCACGGGGTGTCGCTTTCCGGATCCGTCGGGTCCGCGGGCGGTTCCGGGGACGGCGAGGCGACCCAGCGGGTCACCAGGCTTCCGCAAGCCGGTGCCACACTGCGCGAGGGCAGCGTCCTGATGCAGGTGAACGGCCGTCCGGTGTTCGTGCTGCGCGGCTCGGTCCCGATGTACCGGGCCCTCGGCCCCAGCAGTTCGGGCGACGACGTCAGGCAGTTGCAGAGCGCGCTGCGCAGGATCGGGCACGATCCGGGAGCCGTCAGCGGGGACTACCGGCAGGGCACCGCGTCGGCGGTGACCCGCTGGTACCAGGGCAAGGGGTTCACGCCGCAGCAGCCGGGCGTCGCCGACCAGCAGCAGCTGGGCGACCTGGAGGCCGCCGTCACCGACGCGCAGCTCGCGGTCCTCGCGGCGCAGGGCCGCGGAGCCGAAGGCGGGGGCGAGGGCGGGGGCGAGGGCGGCAAGGGAGGTTCCGGCACGGCGGGCCCGCCGGCCTCCGGCGAGGCGTCGGCTCTCGAACTGCGCTCCGCGCGGCAGCGGCTGGACCGGGCCAACGCGGCGCTCAGCGCGTTCACCGCCACGTACGGCACCAAGGTCCCGGCGGGCGAGGTCGTCTTCCTGCCCGATCTGCCGGTCCGGGTCGACAAGGTCAAGGTGCGCCTGGGTGACACCCCGGACGGCGAGGTCGCCACCGTGACGAGCTCCGACGTGGTGGTGCGGGCCGTCGTGCCCGGAGCCGACGGCTCCGCGCTGCGCGAGGGCATGACCGCACGGATCGAGACGGCGGACGGCACCCGTGTGCGCGGCGTCGTCGCGCAGGTGGGCGGCGCCGGGAACCAGGCGGACACCGGAAAGGACGGCGACGGCACCGGCGCGGACGCGAAGGACGAGGGCGGGGCCGAACCCGGTGCCGATGCCGGCGCGGAGCCGGGCGCCGACCCGTCCGCTCCGGTCCAGCTGGTGATCTCCGTACCCGAACCCGGCCCGTTGAAGGACCAGTCGGGCGGCACCGCCAAGGTGACCATCGAGGTGGGCGCCTCGAAGGGCGCCGTCCTGGTGGTGCCCGTGGCCGCGGTCCACACCAGCGCCGACGGCAAGGCCCGGGTACGGGTGGACCGCGACGGCGCGGTGGTGAACGTGCCCGTCACCGTGGGCCTCTCGGCCGCCGGGCAGGTCGAGGTCAATGCGGACGGCGGCTCGCTGGACGAGGGCGACCAGGTGGTGGTCGGACGGTGAGGCACAGACCCGTACCGCCTGGCCCGGCCCCTGAGCAGGCGCCGGATCCGGACACCGTGATCCGGCTCACCGGCCTGAGCCGGGTGTTCGACACCGACCCACCCGTGCACGCCCTGCGCGACGTGCACCTGGAAGTCAGGAGAGGGGAACACCTGTCGATCGTCGGCCCCTCCGGCTCGGGGAAGTCCACGCTGCTCAACACCCTGGGCCTGCTGGACCGGCCCACGTCGGGCAGCTACTGGCTCGACGGGGTCCTCACCAACGCCCTGGGCGATCCCGAGCGGACCGCGCTGCGCGGCAGCCGCATCGGCTTCGTGTTCCAGTCCTTCCACCTGCTGCCGTACCGCACCGTGGACGAGAACGTCATGCTCGCCGAGACCTACCGGACCCCTCGCCCGGGCCGTGCGCGCCGCACCCGCGCCGAGCGCGCCCGGACCGCACTGACGCGGGTCGGACTCGGGCACCGCTTCGGCTTCCTGCCGGGCCGCCTGTCTGGTGGCGAACGGCAGCGGGTGGCCATCGCCCGGGCCCTGATGGGCGAGCCCGCCCTTCTGTTGTGCGACGAGCCGACGGGCAACCTCGACAGCGAGAACACCGAGTCGGTGCTCGCGCTCTTCGACGAACTGCAGGCCCAGGGCATGACGTTGCTGGTGATCACCCACGACGACGCCGTGAGCGGACGGGCCGGCCGGCGGGTGCGGATCCGCGACGGCATGCTCCGGCAGGAGGGCGCATGAGGCCCGGCATCCGTGGCGTGCGGCGCCGCGCCGCCCACGAACGCCCCTTCATGGACCCGCGGGACCTGTGGTCGGAGTCCCTGGCCGGAGTGCTGGCCCGCCCGGTCCGTTCCGCGCTGACGACCTTGGGTACGGTGCTGGGCATCGGCACGCTGGTCATCACGATCGGCGTGGCGTCGACGGCGGCGAACCAGATCGTCGGCCGGTTCGACGCCCTCACCGCCACCTCGGTGACGGTCGTGGTGCCGTCCCCACCACCGGGGTCCGCCGATCCGCCGCTGGTGGACTGGCCGGGTGTCGGAGCGGTCGAGCGCCTCGCGGGTGTGGAGTCGGCCGCCGCACTGTCCGATTCCGACGGCAGCGCGAACGTCCAGGTCCGGGCGAACGACGTGGTCGCCCCCGGCGCGCTGACCGAGCAGACCTTGGCGGTCGTCGCCGCCACCCCGGCGCTGCCGGAGGCGGTCCGCGGCACGATGGCCACCGGCCGGTTCTTCGACACCGGTGACATCGCACGTCACGACCGGGTCGCCGTCCTCGGCGACCAGGCGGCCCGGGTGCTGGGCATCGACGACGTACGCGACGCCCCCGCCGTCTTCTTCAAGGGGCAGTCGTACACGGTGATCGGCGTGCTCGGCGGGTTCCAACGCGAGCAGCGCCTGTCCGCCTCGGTGATCCTGCCCCCGACCACGGCGGCGGACCGGATGGGCATGGACAACGTGACCCGGGTCCTGGTCAACACCTCCCTCGGCGCGGCCCGGCAGGTCGCCCGGCAGGCGCCGGTCGCCCTGTCCCCCGGACACGAGGAGGCGCTCACCGTGACCGCCCCGCCGGACCTGTCCAAGGCCAGGAAGGGCGTCCAGGGCGACGTCAACGGCCTGTTCCTGGTCCTCGGGCTGGTCTCGCTGGTCGTGGGCGCCATCGGCATCGCCAACGTCACCCTCGTCACCGTGATGGAACGCGTCGGCGAGATCGGACTGCGCCGGGCCCTGGGCGCGTCCCGGCGCCAGGTGGCCGGGCAGTTCCTGGCGGAGTCCACCACCATCGGCCTCCTCGGCGGCGTCGTGGGCGCGGCCCTGGGCGTGGTGGTCGTCGTCGGCGTGGCCGCCGTGAAGGACTGGACGCCCGTCCTGGACCTCCGCCTCGCCCTGGGCGCCCCGGTCGCCGGCGCCATGGTCGGCCTCCTCGCCGGCCTCTACCCCGCCCTGCGCGCCGCCCGGATGGAACCCGTGGACGCCCTCCGCGCCCCGTCCTGACCCCGCGCCGCCGCGGGGCCCCGGGCGGACGGCGCGTCCGCCCGGGCCCGCGGTGCCCGTCGGCCGCCGCGTAGCCTGGTCCCATGGTGCAGAGGAAGGCCAGGAGCGCCTGCAGGGCGTAGAGGTACTCGCCCTCCTCGCCGTCGAAGGGCTGCGCCACCAGGTGCTGCCGGGTCACCCGGCGCATGTCGTCGAGCTCTGCCGCGTAGTGCGCGCGGACGTGTCCCGGCTCGTGGAGTTGCCCCGTAGGCGTGTTCGAGGCGTGACCAGTCGATGGGCATGCCCGTCATCATCGCAGCCGCCCCCCCGCCCCGCCGTCCGGAGTGCCGGACGGCGGGGCGGGGGGCGGCGCGCTCGATCCCCGCTCAGGCCCCGCTCATTCCTCCGTCGGTCCGAGGTCGGGGGTGTCCCGCAGGTCGACGGTCGCGCGGGCGGTGGCGTGCAGTTCGAGGACGACGAGTTCGTTCGTGCCGGGCCGCAGGACCGGGCCGGGGACGTAGAGGCGCCGCTGGGGGCCGCGGGACCAGTGGCGGCCCAGGGCGAAGCCGTTGATCCAGGCGTTGCCCTTGGTCCAGCCGGTGAGGTCCAGGTAGGTGTCCGCGGGCTGCTCCACCTCGAACACCCCGCGGTGGAACGCCGGCCCCACCGGCTGCGGGCCGCCGGTGGTGAAGGTCAGGCCCGACAGGTCGTCCAGGGGCAGGGGCCTGCTGCTCCAGCCGGTCAGTTCGGTGCCGTTGGCGGTGACCGTGCCGGTGAGGCCCTTGCGGTCGTGGATGCCCTCCCCGTAGTTGACGCGGCCCTGGTTCTCGACGAGGACGGTCAGGGTCGCGCCGCAGGCCGGCACGGTGACGGTCAGGGCACCTTCGTGCAGTTCGCGTTCGAGGACGCCGACGGCGGCGCCGTCGAGGAAGACCTGTGCCCGGTCCGCGATCGCGGCGAAGTGCAGCAGGGTGGGGCCCGGCTCGCGCAGGGCGGTCTCGTACACGACGAAGCCGAAGTCCTGGCCGAGTTCCTCCATGGTCAGCGGACGCGGCCCGGTCACCGCCTGGCCGAGGCGGCCGGCGGAGCCGAGCAGCGGGGCGTTCGCGGTGAGCCGGACGCCGAGGAGGTTGAGCTTCTTGGACGGCTCGGGCAGCGGCTCGTCGGGGACGGTGGTGTGCCGGGCGAGGACGTCGCGGAAGGCGAGGTACTTGGGGGTGATGTCGCCGGCCTCGTCCAGGGGCGCGTCGTAGTCGTAGGAGGTGATGGTGGGGCGGTAGGTGTGCTTGTCGTTGGCGCCGTTGGTGAAGCCGAAGTTGGTGCCGCCGTGGAACATGTACAGGTTGACGCTCGCACCGGCCGACAGCATCTCGTCCAGGTCGGCGGCGGCCGACGCGGCGTCACGGACGACGTGTACACCGCCCCAGCGGTCGAACCAGCCGTTCCAGAACTCGGTGCACATCAGCGGCCCGTCGCCCTGGTGCTCGCGCAGCGCGGCCAGGCCCTGTGCGGGGCGGCTGCCGAAGTTGACGGTGCCGAGGACGCCCGGGATGCTGCCGCGGGCGAGGTCGGCGGGCTGGTCACAGGTGAACAGCGGCACGTCCACACCGCCTTGGCGCAGCTTGTCCTGAAGGTGCGTCAGGTATGCGGGGTCCTCGCCGTAGGCGCCGTACTCGTTCTCGACCTGCACCGCCAGGACGGGCCCTCCGTTGGTGGCGAGGTAGGGGACGACCAGCGGCAGCAGCCGGTCCAGGTAGTCGTCCACGGCGGTCAGGTAGCGCGGGTCGGCGGTGCGCAGCCGGATGCCGGGCGTGGCGAGCAGCCAGGACGGCAGTCCGCCGCCCTCCCACTCGGCGCAGATGTACGGGCCGGGGCGCAGCAGCACGTGCAGGCCCTCGGCCTGTGCGAGTTCCAGGAAGGCCGGCAGGTCCAGGCCGTCCTCAGTGCGGAAGGTGTGCGGCCGCGGCTGGTGCAGGTTCCACGGCACGTAGGTGTCGACGGTGTTGAGTCCGAGCAGCCGTGCCTTGCGCAGCCGGTCACGCCACTGGCCGGGGTGGACGCGGAAGTAGTGCAGGCCACCGGAGATGACGCGGAACGGCTCGCCGCCGAGGCGGAATTCGTTCCCTTCGATCCGCAGTACGGGCATGGGCCGTGCTCCTCCAGTGGAGTCGAGTTCTGGTGCGTGTGGTGCATGCGGTGCGGTCACGGGGTGTTCGCCGGTGTCCGGCGGGGACGCCCCGTGACGGAATGTTTGCGTTGCCATCGCGACGATGCGGTGACCACGGGGAAACCGTCGGGGGTTCGGCCTCAGCGACCGCGCGGCGGCGGCGCGGTGCTGCTGCGCACGACCAGGCTGGTGGGCACCAGCGTGGTGCCCCGCTCCGCCTCGTCCTTGCGGATCTGCCGCAGCACCCCGTCGACGCAGCGTCGGCCGACCTCGGCGAAGTCCTGGTGGATCGTCGTCAGCGGCGGCATGTACGAGGCGGCCTCGGGGATGTCGTCGAAGCCCACCACGCTGACGTCCTCCGGCACCCGACGGCCCTGCTCGCGCAGCGCACGCAACAGCCCGAGCGCCATCTGGTCGTTGGCCACGAACACCGCCGAACAGCCCGGGTCCTGCGCGATGCGCAGCCCGGCCCGGTAACCCGACTCCGCGGACCAGTCCCCGCGCAGCAGCGGCGGCACCTCGCGCCCCGCCGACTCCAACGCCGCCCGCCAGGCACCCACCCGGCGCTCCGCGGCGAACGACTCCTTCGGGCCGGCGATGTGCCACACCGTGCCGTGACCGAGACCCAGCAGGTGTTCCACGGCCGCCCGGGCGCCGCTGGCCTGGTCGGTGTCGACCACGCAGTAGCGGTCCCCGGCGTCGGAGTCCACCACCACCACCGGCGCGGTCGGCGGCAGGGCCACCGTCATCGCGTCCAGCAGATGGACCTCCATGATCATGACGACCCCGTCCACCGCCAGCTCCCCGAGCCGGGTGAACGCGCCCTGGACCCCGTCCTGCGTGGGCACGGTGACCGGCAGCAGCGTCGTGGCGTAACCCTCCCGGGCCGCGGACGAGGCCACGGCCTCCAGCGTGCGCATGTTGCCGGTGCTGGAGAGGTTGAACAAGATGACGCCGATGGTGCGGAACTCGCCCCGCTTGAGGGCCCGGGCCGCGCTGTTGGGCCGGTAGCCGAGCTCCTTCATCGCGGCCAGCACCTGCTGCCGGGTCTCCTCCAGCACCCCGGGGAAACCGTTGGAGACCCGGGAGACGGTCTGCGCCGAGACGCCCGCCAGCTTGGCCACGTCGGCCATCGACGCACCGCGCCGCCGCCGCTGCGCACCCGCCGCCGAGCTCTGTCCGGTCCCGTCCACGTGCGTCGTACACCTCATACGTTTCACTGCCGTTGGTGGTCAGAAGTCTAGGGGGGCCGAGCTGCGCGGACCGGCGGTCCGCGGGCCCCCCGGGCCGGCGCCGGCGCTCCCTCGAAGAGGGCCGCCGGGCCGGCCGCGGATCGCGAGGGGGCGTCAGCCGCCGACGCTGAAGCCCTGGTCCTTGCCGTACTTGACCGAGGCGTCCTGCCAGGTGCCCAGCGCGTCGGGCAGCGGCGTGGAGGACACGTACGCCTTGCCGACGGTGTCGTTGAAGATCGAGTTGGCGTACACCTGGTACGGCAGGTACGACCAGCCCTTGACGACGTCCGCCGCCGACTTCGCGAAGATCTCGTTGGCCTTCTGGCCGCCGAAGTAGGGGAACGAAGTGTCCAGGAACGCCCGGGAGTTCAGGTCCGCCGTCGTGGCCGGGAAGGCACCGCCCTTGATGCGGGCCTGGACACCGGCGTCCTTGTTCGCGTACTTGATGAAGGCGTAGGCCAGCGGCTTGTCCTTGGCCGCCTCCATCACCGCCAGCGAACTGCCGCCGTTCTCCGCGCTGGCGCTCTGGCCCGCCTGCCACTGCGGCAGCGCCGCGGCACGCCAGTCACCGGACGCCGAGGGGACACCGGAGACGAAGTTGGCGGGCATCCAGGCACCGGTCGACAGCGTGGCGATCGTCCCGTCGGCCAGGCCCTTGTACCACTGGTCGCTCCAGGACGCGATCGGCGCGAGGAGCTTCTCGGAGATCAGCTTCTGCCAGACCTCCGTGAACTGCTTGGTGCCCGCGTCACCGAAGTCGACGTCCACCTTCGTGCCGTCCACCGTGTACGGGTGACCGCCGGCCTGCCAGATCAAGCTGGTGACGAAGCCGGCGTCACCGGTGTCGTTGGTGATGTACGCCTTCGGGTCCGCCTTGTGCAGCGCGCGGGCCGCGGTCAGGTACTCGTCCCAGGTCGTGGGCACCGCGATCTTGTACTTGTCGAGGACCTTCTTGTTGTAGAACATCGCCATCGGCCCTGAGTCCATGGGCAGCGCGTACACCCCGCCGTTGACGGCCACGGAGTTCCACGGGCCCGGCGAGTACGCCTTGGACAGGTCCTTGGCGCCGTAAGGGCTGAGGTCGGCGACGGACTTGCCGAGCGCGAACTGGCTCAGCGCGTAGTACTCGATCTGCGCCACGTCCGGCGCCCCGGAACCGGCCTGCACCGCGTTCTGCAGCGCGGTGTACTGGTCGTTGCCCGTGCCCGCGTTGACCAGCTTCACCTTGACCTTCGGGTACGTGGCCTGGAAGTCGGTGACCACCTGCTTCAGCGTCGGCTCCCACGCCCACACCGTCAGGCTGCCGCCCTTGTCCAGCGCCGCCTCGACGCTGCCCGCGTCCGCGGCCTTGGCACCCGAGCCGGAGTCGTCGGAGGAACCGCAGGCGGTCAGGGACAGCGCCGCCGCACAGAGCACCGCGATCGCCTGCGCCGAACGGCGCAGTGGCTTGTTCGTCATCGCATCTCACTTCGTTGTGGTGATGGTCTGCGGCACCGCCCGCCGCCACGGCACGGGTGTGCCGGGCGCAGGACCGCAGGGGGAGGTGGGTACGGCGCCGCCGCGGCGCCGGTGATCACTCCTTGACGCTGCCGGCGGCGAGCCCGGACTGCCAGAAGCGCTGCAGGAGGAGGAAGGCCGCGACCAGCGGCACGATGGTCAGCAGCGAGCCGGTGACCACCAGGTTGAACACCGGCTGCCCGCCCGCGGTGGCGGCTTGGGCATTCCAGGCGTTGAGCCCCAGGGTGAGGGGGTACCAGTCAGGGTCCTTGATCATGATCAGCGGCAGGAAGTAGTTGTTCCACGTCGCGACCACGGTGAAGAGCAGCACGGTGACGATGCCGGGTCCCAGCAGCGGCAGGCTGATCCTGAAGAAGGTGCGGATCTCACCCGAACCGTCGACCCTGGCGGCCTCCAGCAGCTCGTCGGGGATCGCCTCGGAGGCGAAGACCCACATCAGGTAGAGGCCGAACGGCGAGATGAGCGAGGGCACGATCACCGCCCACGGGGTGTTGGTCAGGCCCATCTTGCTGAACATCAGGAACGTGGGCACGGCCAGCGCGGCACCCGGCACGGCGACCGCGCCGATCACCACCGCGAAGACCGCGCGCTTGCCGGGGAAGTCGAACTTCGCCAGGCCGTAGCCGCCCAGGACGGCCAGGAACGTCGCGCCCCCGGCGCCGACCGCCACGTACAGCAGCGTGTTGAGCAGCCACCGGACGAAGATGTGGTCGTCGTAGGTGAGGGTCTGCCGGATGTTGTCCCAGAGCGCGAAGTCACCGCTGAACCACAGCCCGAAGGAGTCCAGCAGGCTCTTCTGGGTCTTGGTCGCGCTGATCACCAGCCAGGCCAGCGGGACCAGGGTGTAGACCGCCACCAGCGCGGTCAGGACGGTGAGCAGGATGCTGCGCCGGGGCCGGTCGGAAGAGTGCCGCCGGCCCGCCGGGCGCTCGGACGGTGCGGCGCCGCGGCGCTCGCGCTGCGGGGCCGTAACGGCCGCCTGGGTGCTCGACTGGGCCATCGTCAGGCCTCCTTGCGCATGCCACGCAGCTGCACGACGTAGGCGATGATCATCGTGACGACCCCCATGACGATCGCGACGGTCGCCGCGTAGTTGTGCTGCTGCCCGGAGAAGGACAGCGAGAAGGTGTAGAGGTTCGGCGTGAAGTACGTCGTGATGGCGTTGGGCGCCAGCGGCTTGAGGATGCTGGGCTCGTTGAACAGCTGGAAGCTGCCGATGATCGAGAAGATCGTCGCGATGACCAGGGCCCCGCGGATCGCCGGGATCTTGATGGAGGTGACGATCCGCAGCCGGCTCGCGCCGTCGATCTCGGCCGCCTCGTACAGGGACCGCGGCACGACGTGCAGCGCCGAGTAGAAGATCAGCATGTTGTAGCCGACGAACTCCCAGGTCACGATGTTGCCGATGCTCGCCAGCACCAGGCCGGGCGACAGGGGGTTCGGCAGGGAGGCGCCGAAGGTGTCGTTGATGTCGGCGACCAGGCCGAAGCGGTCCCCGTACATGAAGCCCCACATCAGCGTCGCCACGACCGCCGGGACCGCGTAGGGCAGGAAGATCGTGATCCGGAAGAACCTCCGGCCGTGCAGCCGCCCGCTGTCCAGCGCGAGGGCGACCAGCAGCGCGATGCCCAGCATGACCGGCACCTGGACGACGAGGAACAGCGCGACGCGGCCGAGGCCGGACCAGAACTGGCCGTCCTGGAAGGCCTGGACGTAGTTGTCCAGGCCGACGAAGGAGGTCCCGCCGATGAGGCGGTCGCGGAACAGGCTCAGGTAGATCGAGTAGCCTATCGGCGCCAGGAAGACCAGTGCGAAGACGATCATGAACGGTGCCACGAAGCCCCATCCCAGCCAGCGCCGGCCCCGGCGTCCTCGGGGAGGAGCGGCCCGGCCGGTGCCCGGTGGCGGCGGTATGGCAGCCATGATCCCATCCTTCACATCGTCGTGCGGGGTCCCGCCACATCGGGCGGGTCCGGGATGGTTGCGCAAACATCAGTGACCGCAGTCGGCGCACGTTTACGCAAACATTTGATGGACGCGATGTTGGCACCGGCCATCAGGACACGTCAAGGGCCCTCACGCGGTTCCTCCCCGACACCACCCCGCCAGGCCGTCCCCGCACGTCAACAGCCCTTCAGCCGGACCCACTTGCCCACCGCCGGCCCGCACAGCAGACCGGCGGCACACACGCTCACTCCGTACGCAGCCCGTCCGCCCGCATCATCCGCCACAACGGCGGAAGGCTCAGCACCGTCACCACCAGGACCGCCACCGCACCGATCCCGGCATACGGCAGGAACACCCACCAGTCCCGCACCGGCTTCACCACGACGCCCAGCATCGCCCGCCCCAGGACCAGCCCTCCCACGATCGCGACGACCGTACCCGCCAGCACCGGCACCGCCGTCTGCCACAGCACCGACCACGCCAACGTCCTGCGCCGCGTACCGAAGGCCACCAGCACCGACAGCAGACGCCGACGCTCCCTCAACTGCTCGATCTGCGCCACCAGCATCCCCGCCGCGATCAGCGCGACCGTCAAGGTCCCGCCGACCCGCAGACCCGTCTGCACACTCGAGTACTGCCGGTCCCGCTGCACGTTCACCAGCCCGCCCACCCGCAGCATCGGATCCACCCGCGCCGCGGCATTGCGCAGGTACTCCGCCGCATCCGGAACCCCGCGGTCGATCGCGACGGACGCGAACGTCGACGCCTGCGGCAACCGGTGCCCCGCCAGCGCCCCCGGAGTGACCAGGATGCCGTCATGGACCTCGCCCACCGGATCCCGGACCGCCACCACCGCCCGAGCCGTCACCGGCAACGTCCACAACTCGCCGTCCGAAACACCCTCCGAAACGGCGTCGAGATCGATCCGCCCACCCGGCCGGGCAGCCTCATCGGTGAGGAGGTTCGCCTCCCGCGCCCGCCGCGACGCACCCGGCCGGTGAGCCACGAACGCGTCACCGTCACGGCACGAGGACAACGAGGCCAGCGACCGCAACGTCGCACAACTGCCCACCGTCAACATGGTGACGGACCCCGGCCCACCACCCGCATCCGGACGACTCACATACGCCTCGACCGTCGCGACCACCCGCCGCACGCCCTTGACCTGACGGAACTCCCCGGCCATCCGCTCCGCCAGGACCGGATCGCCCACGCCCTCCGAAGCCGCGGCAACCCGGAAATCCGCACGGACGACATCGGCAGAGGCGGAAGACCCACGCCCCGCCTTCGGAGCGGACGGCGAGGCGAAGTCCTCCTGCATGCCGCCGAAGACCATCTGCAGCGCGATCGCACCGGCCACCGCCACGGTGATGCCGCTCACCGCCCGCGACGCCGTCCCACTGCTCAACTGCAACCGGCGCACCGCGAGCTGCCACGCGACCGGCCCCCCGCGCAGCCGCCTCACCACGGCCTCCACCAGCCACGGCAACAGCCCGGTCAACCCCACCAGGACCAGCACCGCACCCAGCGCGACCGGATACACACCACCCGACCCCAACTCCCCGTCCGCCGACCCCGTCAGCATCAGCACGCCGACACCGACCACCGGACTCACCAGCCGCCACCACAACCGACGCGGCCGCAACGTGGCATGCCGCACGACCCCCAACGGCTCGATCGCCACCGAACGCAGCGCCGACAGGGTGACCACCACCGCCCCCACCAGGATCGCCACCACGATCAGACCCACCAACAGCAGGTCAGGGGCGACATCGGCAGGAAAAGCACTCACACCCCACAGCCGCACCGACCCCGCCAGCCGGCGCGCCCCCAGGAACACCCCCGTACCGACCAGCAGACCCAGCACGGCGCCGAACAGCGCCTCACCCGCCGCGATCCGCCGGGTCATCCCGACATCCGCACCGACCAGCCGCAACGCGGCCAGCCTGCGGTCCCTGCGGTCCCCGCCGAACCGGACGGCCGTACCGATGAAGACGCCCACCGGAACCAGCAGGACGACACAGATCAAAGCGACCAGGACCACCAGCCGCGGATCGAACCGCCCGGAGCCGGGATCATGGCCGTACCCTGCGGACCTGATCGCACCCCCGCTCCTGGTGAGCGTGGCACTCCCCGCGTAGAAGCGCAGCTCCCCCGGTTCGAGCAGACCCCGGTCCGCGATCGTCCCGGTGATCCGGTAACCGAGCCGCTCCTTGAGCAGCGCGCCGGACGACGAGCCCAGCAGCTCGCGCAGAGCGGGCGAGACCGCCATCTCCCCCGGCCCGGGAATCCGCGCCACACCCGGCGGCGGCGGAGCACCGGGACCGTCCGGGCGCAGCAACTGCCCGCCGACGGCCTCGCCACGGTACTCGGTGCTCGCGTCGTACCAGAGGAACGTCGTGTCCGCGCGCCGCACCGACACCTCGCTCTCGACGTTCGGCGTCTCACGCGCGTGCCCGCGCTCCGCGCGGGCGTCGAGGACGTTCGGCACCGCGGCGGCGAGGAACAGCAGGGCCACCCCGAGCCCGACGCCCACCGCGGTCAGCGCCGTGCGGATCCACCCCTCGCGGCCCCCGGAGCCCGCCAGCCGCGCGCCGAGCCACAGATCTCGCAGCGCCGAACGGAACCGCCCCGGCGCGGCCCCGGCACCGTCACGGTTCATGCGGGGCCCCCTGGGCACGGTACGCCGTCGTGCATGACGGCTCGGCGGTTGCGGGACGCGGCCTGGGGCGGGGGCGGCGCGAGCGGGAGTCGGAGCGGGTCGAAGAACATGCAGTGAATATACACGCTGTCTATACACTCGATGTCTACCCACAAGGTGTCATCACAGTGTGCCCGCCGCTCTCCTTCACCGTCTTCACCGGTACGGCATATTGCCTGGTCAGAGCAGTTCTGTAGAGTCCACCGGCCGATCCCGCGCACAGTGGCAGGAGTGTCGACACTGGTGGCGGCGAGGTGCGTCACCGGGCTCGCAGGTGGACCCCAGGCCGGACCCCGGGAGCCGAGGGACCTGGGGACGAGGAATTCTCGACCCTCGCATTACTTACGGCGGACAGGCTCCCCTGCCACCCCGTTTCCCTTGCGGAAACCGGCAGGTGGCGCGCCGTTCCCCCACGCCGCCGGCGTGACCGGGCCGAAGGCGCGCGGGCCCGGCTCAATCATGTGGACTGGTCAAGATCTCCTGCCGTAATGTCCTCCTGCCCGCCGCTCGACGGGCACGTCTCCATGTTGTGTCCCTGGGGGGATTCCATGTCGCTCAACCCTGTCGGGCCGCCGCCCGGCGCCCCGTACCCCGTACCCGTCGGGCCTCCGGCGACCACCGCCGTGCTCCGTTCGCCGCTGGGTCTGGCGACCGCGGTGACGGTGCTGCTGTCGCTGGTGATCGCGGTCGATGTGCTCGCCATCGCCGCGGAGGCCGCTCGCTACTCCCTCATGGGCACGGCGGTCGCGGACGAGCTCGCCACCGTCGACCCGTCCGCGCTGAACCGCTCGGACCTGTGGACGGGTAGCGCCGCCGTACTGCAACTCTTCGCCCTGGTGGCGACGGCCGTCGTCTTCATCGTCTGGTTCCACCGGGTCCGCTCCAACGGCGAGGTGTTCGCCCCCAACGGGTTCGAGAAGGGCCGCGGGTGGGCGATCGGCGGCTGGTTCATCCCCATCGGCAACCTCTGGATCCCCTCCAAGGTCGCCCGTGAGACCTGGGTCGCGAGCTCCCAGACGACGCAGGACGGCCGCCTGCGGCCCGCCGACTCGGGCCCGGTCGCCTACTGGTGGGCGGCGTGGATAGCCTCCTCCGTGCTGGGCCGGCTCTCGGGGGGCCTGTTCGACGAGAGCTCGGGCTACGCGGACGACCTCCGCGACGCCGCCGGCTTCGCCATCGCCGTGGACGGCGTGGACATCCTCGCCGCTGTCCTCGCCATCCTGTTCGTCCGCAAGCTGACGGCCATGCAGCACCGCAAGGCCACGGAAGGCCCGTTCGCCCTGTCCTGACCCGGGCCGCGCCCTCGTCGGGCGGGGGCGTCGGGCGCGTGCGGGTGGCGTGTCAGCGTGCGGTCAGCGCCCTGTCAGCGGGGGCGGGCAGTGTGCGGGCATGGACACCGTCACCGCGAAGCGATCCGCCCCTCCCGCCGCCGCCCGTCATCCCCGCGCCGCGGGCCCCGTGCCTTCCGCCCCGGCCGCGTTCCTGCGCTTCGCCGTATGCGGCGGCGGTGTGGGGCTGGCGTCCTCCGGCGTGCTGATGGCGCTGTCGGGACCGGTGCCGTTCGCCCTGGCGAACGCGGTGGTGACGGTGGCCTCGACGGTGCTGGCCACCGAGTTGCACGCGCGCTTCACCTTCGGCGGGGGCCGCGCCGGGTGGCGGGCGCACCTGGAGTCGGCGCTGACGGTCGTGGTCTGCTACCTGTTCACCACGGCCGCGATGCTGCTCCTGCAGGCGGTGTGCGCCGCCCCCGGCGTACTGCTGCGGCAGTCGGTCTACTTGGCGGCCTCCGCGCTGGCCGGGGTGGGCCGCTTCTTGCTGCTCCGCGCGGTGGTCTTCGCCGGGCGGGGCGGCTCCGCCGCGTCGGTGTGGCGCAGCGACGCGGCGTACATCTCGTCGGGGTCGAGCCGGCGCAGCTCCTCGGCGATGAGCTCGGCGGTCGACCGGACCTTCAGCGCGAGGTGCCGGCTGGGCTGCCCGGGGATGGAGAGGTTCGCCAGCGGGCCCTCGGGGCGGTCGATGTGGATGTCGCCGTCCGCGGTGGTCAGCCGGACCGCGGTGACGACCGGGCCGTCGGTGACGACGCGCTCGACGGGCACGCGCAGCCGGTTGCCGAGCCAACGGGCGAGGAGTTCGGCGCTGGGGTTGTCGGCCTCGCTCTCGACGGCGGCCGAGACGACCGTGGCCCGGGCCTGGTCGAGCGCGGCGGCGAGCATGGACCGCCAGGGCGTGAGCCGGGTCCAGGAGAGGTCGGTGTCGCCGGGGGTGTAACCGGAGGCACGGGTCTTCAGCTCCTCCAGCGGATGCTCGACGGCGTACGCGTCGGTGATCCGGCGCTGCGCCAGCGCGCCGAGGGGGTCGGCGGCGGGGTTGGCGGGTGCGTCGACCGGCCACCACACCACCACGGGGGCGTCGGGCAGCAGCAGCGGCAGGACCACGCTGTGGGCGTGATCGGCGAGTTCGCCGTGGAGGCGGAGCAGGACGGTCTCGCCGGTGCCGGACTCGCCGCCGACGCGCACCTCGGCGTCGAGGCGGGCGCTGCGCCGGTCGCGGGGGGACCGGCCGGGGCGCTTGATGACGACCAGGATGCGCGAGGGGTGCTCGCGCGAGGCGTCGGAGGCGGCCTTGAGGGCGTCGTAGTGGTTGCCCTCGTCGGTGACGATGACGAGGGTCAGCACCATGCCGACGGCCGGACTGCCGATGGCCCTGCGCGCCTTGATCAGCGCCGAATTGATCTTGCTTGAGGTCGTCTCGGTGAGATCGATGTTCATGGCCGGCGCCAGCTCCTGCCGTCTCGTGCGAGCATCTCGTCCGCCGCCTTCGGACCCCAGGTACCGGCGGTGTACTGCTCGGGCTTGCCGTGCCGGTCCCAGTACTCCTCGATCGGGTCGAGGATCCGCCACGACTCCTCCACTTCCTGCGGTCGCGGGAAGAGGTTGGCGTCGCCGAGCAGGACGTCCAGGATCAGCCGTTCGTAGGCCTCCGGGCTGGACTCGGTGAAGGACTCGCCGTAGGCGAAGTCCATCGTCACGTCCCGGATCTCCATCGAGGTGCCCGGCACCTTGGAACCGAACCTGATCGTCACGCCCTCGTCCGGCTGGACCCGGATGACCAGGGCGTTCTGCCCGAGCTCCTCGGTCGCGGTGTTGTCGAACGGGGAGTGCGGGGCGCGCTGGAAGACGACCGCGATCTCGGTGACGCGGCGCCCCAGGCGCTTGCCGGTACGCAGGTAGAAGGGGACCCCGGCCCAGCGGCGGTTGTCGATGGCCAGCTTGATGGCGGCGTAGGTGTCGGTCTTGGACTTGGCGTCGATGCCGTCCTCCTCCAGGTACCCGAGCACCTCCTCCCCGCCCTGCCAGCCGTGCGCGTACTGCCCGCGCACCGTGTGTGCGCCCAGGTCGTCGGGGTGCCGGACGGCCTGGAGGACCTTGAGCTTCTCCTGCACCAGCGACTTGGCGTCGAAGGAGGCGGGCTCCTCCATCGCGGTCAGCGCGAGGAGTTGGAGCAGGTGGTTCTGGATGACGTCGCGCGCGGCGCCGATGCCGTCGTAGTAGCCCGCGCGGCCGCCGATGCCGATGTCCTCGGCCATCGTGATCTGCACGTGGTCGACGTAGGAACGGTTCCACAACGGCTCGAACATCGTGTTGGCGAACCGCAGCGCCAGGATGTTCTGGACCGTCTCCTTGCCCAGGTAGTGGTCGATCCGGAAGACCTCGGCGGGCGGGAAGACCTCGTGGACCACCCGGTTGAGCTCCTGGGCGCTGGCCAGGTCGTGACCGAAGGGCTTCTCGATGACGGCCCGCCGCCAGGAACCCTCGGGCGGGTCGGACAGCCCGTGCTTCTTCAGCTGCTGGACCACGCTCGGGAAGAACTTGGGCGGCACCGAGAGGTAGAAGGCGAAGTTGCCGCTGGTGCCCCGGGCCTTGTCCAGTTCCTCCACGGTCGCACGGAGGGCGTCGAAGGCGTCGTCGTCGCCGAAGTCGCCGGGCACGAAGCGCATTCCGGCGGCCAGCTCCGTCCAGACCTCCTCGCGGAAGGGGGTGCGCGCGTGCTCCTTGACCGCGTCGTGGACGACCTGCGCGAAGTCCTCGTCCGCCCAGTCGCGGCGCGCGAAGCCGACGAGCGAGAAGCCCGGCGGCAGCAGCCCGCGGTTGGCCAGGTCGTACACGGCAGGCATCAGCTTCTTGCGGGACAGGTCGCCCGTCACACCGAAGATCACCAGCCCGGACGGTCCCGCGATGCGCGGCAGCCGCCGGTCGGATGGATCGCGCAGCGGATTGTTCCAGCTGTCGGTTTCCGTCATGGGTCCACTTCTCTTCATCGTGGGTGCGGCGGTGGTCGTGGCGCGCCCGGGGGTCATGCGGCGCCGAAGAGTTCCAGGAGCGCGTCCTGGCCGAACATGCGGGCGGTGTCGATGGCCGAGGGGGTGCCGGCGGCGGGGTCGGCGCCGCCGTCGACGAGGACGCGGACCACCTCGTCCTCGCCCTTGAAGACGGCACCGGCCAGCGGCGTCTGGCCGCGGTCGTTGGCGCGGTCGGGGTCGGCACCGTGCTGCAGGAGCGCGGCCACGGTGGCGGCGTGACCGTGGTACGCGGCCAGCATGAGGAGGGTGTCGCCCTTGTCGTTGGTGAGGTCGGCCGGCACGCCGGCGTCCACGTACGCCGTCAGGGTCTCCGTGCCTCCCCGGCGGGCGAGGTCGAAGAGTTCGGCGGCGAGTCGCAGGACTTCGGGGTCCTGGGCCGGGTCGTTCTGCGGGGTCGGCTCGCTCATCGTTCCTCACTAGGCGTGGCTGCTCGCCGTGCGCGGGCGGGACCGCTTGTGATCCACCCTAAGCGGCCCCCAGCGCCCCGGCCTTGCCGGGCGTGCTGCCGGTGCGCGCCGGCTCGGGGGGCGCGGACCGCACGAGAAGCCATGGCCGAAGCTTAACGATTTTGATCACTCGAACGGGCGACTTCGCTGCTCCGTCGGCGGGGCCTGCCACATGACACGCCGGACGACCGGCGAGGATCACCCCGGAAGAAACAGTTCAGCGAAGCTGAACAGGTGAACTTCCCTATAAATCACCCATTTGCCTCTTTTCAGAACATATTACTATCTGTAATTCTGGAACAACTCATGGTGACAGTCCCCATCACACAGGAGTAGCCCCCATGATCCTGTCCATCTCAGGCGTCGTCCTGCTCGGCATCATCGTCTTCCTGTTCTTCCGCAAGGACGGACTCAAGGCGTCCCACGCGCTCGTCTGCGCCCTCTTCGGCTTCTACCTCGCGGGCACCGCCATCGCCCCGAGCATCAAGGCCGGCGGGGCGAGCCTGGCGAGCCTCCTGGGCGGGATCAAGTTCTAGTACGGCCGTCCCGCACGGCCGATCCACCGGGCCCGGCGCCGCTCCGCACCGGGCCCTTCCCGTTCCGTTCCGTCGTACCGTCCCCGCAACGATCCTCTGGAGCTCCCCGTGGTCCGGCGTCCCCTCTCCGCCCTCCTGAGCAGCCGCCCCTCGCTCACCCGCGGCCGTGAGCTCGCGCGGGCCGCCGTCGACAGCACCACGGACGTCCTCCACCCGCTCTTCGTCATCGCGCGCGGGCTGCGCCGCCAGGCCGGCTGGGCGCGCGATTGGTGGGGCAGCACGCCCAAGGACCGGCGCGGACCGGCGCTGATGGCCTCCGTGGGAGCCGGCTTCCTCGTCCTGGTGCTGCTGCCCTACGGTGCCTACCTGATGTTCGCCGCCTGGATGGGTTCCGCCGGCTGGATGGGCCGGGACCGCACACCCGCCCCGACCGGACCGAGCGGCGCGGAGAGCGACCGGCTCACCGCGCTGTACGAGGCCCTGGTGCCGTACCTGTCCGTCGCCGACGACCCCAGCCCGATCTACGCCCACGACGGCAGCTGGGAGAACGCCTTCGGCGACTACGCCTTCGAGGACGGGCGGCTGGTCCGCCTGCACCTCAAGTACCCCGCCTACTTCACCGACGGCGAGGCCACGGCCAGGGCCCGCGTCGAGCACGTGCTGCACGCCAAGGTGGGGCGCGGCCGCGAGTACCGCTTCGAGTGGAACGAGGAGGAGAACCACCTCACCCTCACCGCACTCCCCCCACTGCCCACGGGCATCGCCGCACAGCGTTTCGTCACCTCCCCGGGCGAAACGGTGCTCGGCTTCACCGACGCCGAGGCGGTGCAGCGCACCGTCCCGGTCGAGGACGGCGAGGAGGTCAGGGACGCGCCCCCGGTCGTGTGGCGCACCGGCCCGCGCTCCACCGAGCCGCACCTGCTCGCCCTCGGCCAGCCCGGCACGGGCACCACCACGCTGCTGCGCTCCATCGCGCTCCAGGTGCTGCCGGAGGGCGACCTCGTGGTCGTGGACGGCAGCGGGACCGGCGAGTACGCGTGCCTGACCGGACGGCCCGGGGTGATGGCCGTCGAGAGCGGCCTCGCGGGCACGCTGGCCACCCTGGAGTGGGCGGCGCACGAGACCGAGCGCCGTCTGATCGCCGTCAACCGGGCCCGGCAGGCGGGGCGTACCGCCCCCGACGACGTACGGCGCCCCTTGTGGATCCTCGTCGACCGGCCGACCGTGCTCAGCCAGCTCGCGCACGCCGAGAGCCGCCCCGACCCGCAGGAGCTGCTGGACATCCCGCTGCGGCACGGCCGGGCGGCCGGGGTGACCGTCGTCGTCGCCGACCACCTCGACGGCGCCGAGGCGCTCTCCCCGGTCGTCATCGCCCAGACCAGGGCCCGGGTGCTGCTGGGCGCGGTCACCGCGGAACAGACCCAGGCGGTGCTCGGCGCGCCGCAGTGCTCCACGTCCGCCGCCGAGGTGCCGCCGGGCCGCGGCTACGTGCGGCTGGGCTCGGGGCCGGTGCTCCGGGTGCAGGTGCCGGCGACCCCGGACCCCTTCGACGAGGACGCCAGCGACGGGCACCGCCAGGCGGTCATGGCGCTGCTGCCGCCCGCGGACGTCCCCCCGGGGACGCAGGCACGGGAGGCGGAGGCCGCGCAGGCTCCCGGGGCGGTCCGGGTCTCCGGGCCCTCGGGCGCGGTCCGGCCGGCCGGCGACCCGGCGCTCGAGCACTGAGCCGGACCGTCGCCGCGCGGGTCAGCGTCGCGGCAGTTCGTGCAGCCGCACCTGGGTCAGCGCGCCTCCGGCCGCCTCGGCGGTGAGGTAGGTGCCGTACGGCTGACGCCTGCGGTCGGTCGGCGATCCGGGGTTGAGCAGCCGCAGCCCGCCCGGCGCCGTGCTGTCCCAGGGGATGTGGCTGTGCCCGAAGACCAGGACGTCCAGGTCGGGGAAGCGCTCCTCGCAGCGGCGTTCGCGCCCCTGGGCCGGGCCGCTGTCGTGCACCACGCCGAAGCGCAGCCCGCCCAGCTCCGCCCGGGCGACCTCGGGCAGCCGCGCGCGCAGGTCTGCGCCGTCGTTGTTGCCGTACACGCCGATCACCCGGCGGGACCGCGCCTGCAGCAGGTCGAGGGTCGCCGCGTCGACCCAGTCGCCGGCGTGGAGGACGGCGTCGGCCTCGGAAATCCGGTCGAGTAGTTCGGCCGGAAGCTCCTTGGCACGTTTGGGCAGGTGTGTATCGGACATCACAAGAAGACGCACACGTCCACGCTATCCGCGCGGGGGGACGGGAGCGGCGCCCGGCACGGCGGCCGGAAGGGAGGCCGACGTCGCGGTGTGCCGCAAGGCGGCGTGGCCGGTGGGGCGACCCCGCGGCCGCCGGGACCGCGGCCTCAGCCATGAAGGGCCCACACGTCATGTGCGGTGACACGACCCCCACCCGCTCGGCGGAACTCGTGCAGCCGGCGGAGCCCGCCTACGTGGGCGCCGCGCGGCACTTCACGTCCGAGTTGCTGGGCCTGTGGGGACTGACCGCGGAGGACCGCATCGCCGCCGAGCTGATCGTCGACGAGCTCGCGGCGAACGCCGCGCGCCACGGCAGGGCGCAGATGTCGGTCCGGCTGTGCATGCACGACGACGGCCTGGTCATCACCGTCACCGACAGCGGCGCGGCCCGGCACCACGACGGGACCTCCCTGGACAGCACCCCGCCGGACGAGCACGGCCGCGGCCTGGAGATCGTGCGCCGGCTGGCCGGGTCCACGTGCATCCACGACGACGAGCGCGGCCGCCGCGTGGTCACCACGCGGCACCTCGCCCCGCTCCAGCGGCCCGTCGCGGGGGTCACCAGCCCGGCGTCGTAGGCGCACGCGCATGGGCGACAATGACGGACCGGAGGCGACCGGGCCGGCCCAACGTCCCCGGGAGGCGGGCCACATGGGTGTCCGCGCCGGTCGCGCCGGACGCCGGCCCGCACCCCGAGGAACGAGAGTGACGCCCCGCGTGAACCCGCACAAGCCCTCCGGGACCTCCCCCGCCGTCCCGCCGCACCGCGTCCTCGTGCTGCTGTTCGACGGGCTGCAGCTGATGGACGTGACCGGTCCGCTGGACGTGTACGCGGCGGCGAACGAGTACGGCGCCCACTACACGATGAGGACCGTCTCGCCGGACGGCGGGCCCGTGACCACCACCGCGGGGCTGCGGCTCATGCCGGACCTGTCGCTGGACGAGGTGGACTTCCCGGTCGACACCCTCGTCATCCCCGGGCGTCCCGACTGGTGGGCGGCGGTCTCCGACCCCGCGCTCGTGGCGGGCATCACCCGGCTCGCGGACCGCTCCCGCACCGTCGCCTCGGTCTGCGCCGGCGCTTTCCCACTGGCCGCGACCGGGCTGCTGGACGGACGGCGGGCGGCGACGCACTGGCGGCTGGCGGGCGACCTCGCCGCCCGCTACCCGAAGGTGGAGGTGGACGACGACGCGATCTTCGTACGGGACGGCCGGTTCATCACCTCGGCGGGCATCAGCGCCGGGATCGACCTGACCCTGTCCCTGGTCGAGTCCGACCTCGGGCCGGACATCGCCCGCAAGGCCGCCAAGTTCCTGGTGGTCTTCATGGCGCGGCCCGGCGGTCAGTCGCAGTTCAGCGTGCGGCAGAGCCCGAGGCACCCCGCGCACTCGGTGTTGCGCGGGGTGCTCGACCAGGTGGCCGCCGATCCCTCGGGGGACCACGGCCTGCCCGCGCTGGCGGCGCGGGCGGGGGTGAGTTCACGTCATCTGACCCGGCTGTTCCGCTCCGAGACCGGCGGCACGGCCTCGGAGTACGTGGAACGCGTCCGCGTCGAGGCCGCCCAGGCGCTGCTGGAGGCGGGCGACGACGCCCTCGACGTGGTCGCCCGGCGCAGCGGTTTCGGGTCGGAGGAGACAATGCGCCGGGCGTTCCGGCGCCGTCTGGGCGTCAGCCCGGGGGCGTACCGCGACCGCTTCCGCACCACCCGGCCGCGCGGCACCCGGGAGGGGTGAGCGGGCCGGCCCGCCCCGGCCGCACGCCCAGCCCCACACGACCGGCCCGTGGGCGAGGTCCAGCGAGCGCGGCAGCGCGTTCGTGCCGTAGGCGAGGACCGCTGAGGCCGCCCAGGCAGGTGCCCGGTGACGGGCGAGCAGTCGAAGGGCGCCTTCGCCGGGCCTCCTCCGCCGTGCTGTCGCGCAGGGCGACGCCTGCATGCGGACGTCCTCCCACCACGAGCGCTGCGACCACCGCAGCGCCGCCTGGGCGCGCTCGGTCTCCGGGGCGTCGGGTGCGAGGCCGGGTCACTCCGCCCAGGGGGACTGCAGGATGGTGTCCACGAAGTTCCCGCGGACGAAGCCCGGTACGAAGCGCTCCAGGACGTCGGCCTTGACGTTGCCGAACGCCGTGCCGGGGCGCGGCGCGATGCCGTGGGTGAACTCCTTGAGGATGTTGTTCTTGAAGTCGGGCCGCGGGTGGACGGCGACGACCGCCTCGCGCTCCTCCGGCGTGATCTCGTCGTACCCGATGCCGAGGACGTCGACCTCGACGCCCGAGGTGACCAGGGCGATCTCGGGTGCCATGTGCCACGGGATCTCCGGCGTGGTGTGCAGGGCGATCGCCTCCCACACCACCCGCGCGCGGTCCTCGGGGACGTCGTGCTCCAGCAGGAAGCGGCGGGCCTCGTCGGCGCCGTCGATCTCGAAGCGCTGGTCGGTACGGGCGTAGGTGTCGGTCAGTCCGAGGTCGTGGAACAGAGCGCCGACGTACAGCAGCTCGGGGTCGAAGTCCCACCCGCGGTTGCGGCCGCGCATCGACGCCCAGAAGTACACCCGGCGGGAGTGGTGGAAGACCACCGGGTCGGCGGCCTTGCGCACCAGTTCGGTCGCCTCCGTCACGAGCAGGGTGCCGGGCACCTCGATGTCCGCGATGATTTCAGCCACGTCGAATCTCCTGACAGGTTTCCGGTTCCGGCGGCGTCCGGGCGGGCCGCCCGGTGCCGTTGGATCCATCGTCGGACGCGGCGGCGGTCCCCGCCGGATGCCGGACGGACGCGCGACCCTCGGATCGGGACACGCGTCCGGCCGGCCGTACCCGGCGGGGCGGTGGGGGTCAGGACGCGTCGGCGAGTTCCGCGATGACCTGCGCGTGGCACGGCTCGGGCAGGCACCAGCAGCCCAGCCTGCGGCCGCGCAGCGCGGGCAGCATCGCGAGCAGGTCGGGGCGGCCCAGCAGGTGTTCGCGGTACTTGTCGAGGACCTCCTGGCGGGTGCCGTCCCGCCCCGGGCGGTAGGGGCTGGCCAGCGGGGAGCCGGCCAGGTGCCAGCCGCCGCGGTGCGTCGGGCGGCCCACGTAGACGACGTCCGCGTACGCGGGGTCGTCGCGGTGGCCCTTGAGGTTCACGACGGTGGTGCGTGGCTCGGTCTCGCTCATGACCTGTTCCTTCCCACGGTCCGGGGCGCCGATGGGCGTCAGGGCAGCTTGGCCGCCAGGACGTCCACCGGGCGGATGTCCGGCGGCGAGCCGAGCGTCGTCTTCGCCGCCTCTGCCAGGGCGGCGGCGATGCGGCCCGACAGGTGGCCCGCGCGGCCGGCCTCGTCCTCGAAGGTGTCGAAGACCCCGAAGGTGGTGGCGTCCTCGCGGAAGGCGAACCAGGTGACGGTGTGCTCCTCCTCCCGGGCCGCCGCCAGCGCGTCGCGCAGCATGGCCGCGACCTCCTCCGCGTGCTCGGGCCTGGCCTCGATACGTGCCAGCAGGCCGATCTTCGTCATCGTGTGCTCCGTCTCGGTGGTCGTGCGGTGGTGGACGTCGTCCGGCCGGACACCGGAAACCTATGCCGCGCCGCACCCCTCCCCCCAGCGTCGGAAACGACGCGTTGGATACCGTTTCCGTCATGGACGTGGCAGTGGTGGCGTACGACGGTGTGTTCGACTCCGGTCTCTCGGCGGTCCTCGACGTCCTCGAGGCGGCCAACGCGATGCGCGGCGAGCTCCCGCAGCCGCCGCCCGCCTGGAACGTGACGACGGTCGGCCCGCGCCGCCGGGTCCGCACCGGCGCCGGGCACACGGTGGCGGCGGCACCGGCCGGCGAGGCCGCGGGGGCGGACCTGCTGCTCGTCCCGGCACTCGCGGAGCGCCGGCCGGACGCCCTCGTGGAGCGCGTCTCGGGGCCCGGCACGGCCGCCGTGCGCCGTCTGGTGGCGGCCACGCGCGAGCGCGGCGGACCCGTCGCCTCGGCCTGCACGGGCACCTTCCTGCTCGCCGAGTCCGGGGTGCTGGACGGACGGCGCGCCACGACCAGCTGGTGGCTGGCCCCGGTCTTCCGGCAGCGCTACCCGGCCGTCACGGTCGACGAGACCCGCATGGTGACCAGTTGCGACGGCGTCACGACGGCGGGCGCGGCCTTCGGCCACGTCGACCTGGCGTTGGCGGTGGTGCGCATGTCCAGCCCGGCACTGGCCGATCTGGTCGCCCGCTACCTGGTCGTGGACGAGCGCCCGTCGCAGTCGGCGTACACCATCCCGAGCGCCCTGGCCCAGGCCGATCCGACGGTGGCCGGCTTCGAGCGCTGGGTGCGGCTGCGTCTGGAGGAGCCCATCAGCATCGCCGAGGCGGCCCGCGCCCTGGGGGTCGGCGAGCGGACCCTGCAGCGGGCCGTGCGGCGGGTCCTGGGCGTGTCCCCGGTCCGTTTCGTGCAGGACCTGCGCGTCGAGCAGGCCACGCACCTGCTGCGCACCACCGACCTCCCCGTCGAGGTCGTCGCCCGCCGCGTGGGCTACGAGCACGCCAACACCCTGCGCGTCCTGCTCCGCGACCGCACGGGCACGACGGCCGCGGCCCTGCGCGGCCGATGAGCCCTGTGATCCCGGCAGGCCCCGTCGTCGCGACAGACAATGGGCGCGCGCCTTCCCCCCGGACGCCTGTACGGTGCGGAGCCGTGGGAACGGACATCTACGGCGGCATCGAGTTCCGCCATCCGCTGGCAGGCACGGAGTTCTACGAGGGCGAACCCTGGGTCGACGCGATGGACCTGTGGCCGCTGTACGACGAGGTCGACTATCCCTCCTTCGGCTACCTCTTCGGGGTGCGCAACACCCTCGGGTTCCGCCCCCTCGCGGCGGGCCGGGGCCTGCCGGAGGACCTGTCCGGCCGCTTCCGCGAGGGGCTCGCGCCGTGGGTGGAGTCCGGGGCCATGGACGGGGCCGGCTGGGTCACCTGGGCCGAGCTCGCCGCCGCCGACCGGGCTGCCGTCCCCGAGCACTTCGTGGGCCGGGTGACGTGGTGGCGGCCGTCGCGGCCGGGACCGCCCGACCGGTGTTTCGTACCGGCCGTGTGGCCACCGGACGTGGTCGCGGCCTTGGGGCCGCGGCCGCCCGAACTGGACGGCGCCACGGGCGGGTTCACCTGGAGCGGTCCGGCGGGGGAATGCCGTTACGAGCCGCTGACCGCGGGCCTGGTCCTGGGCGAGGGCACGCACTGGCCCCATGTCTTCGCCGTGATGGAGGCCCTCGCGGGCCGCTTCGGCCCGGACGGCGTCCGGCTGGTGGCCGCCTTCGACTGAGCCGGGCCGTCCTACGCTGAGGGTGTGATCACCAAGCCGCGCGCCCGGGGCGCCTCCGCGGCCGCAGCCGTGGCCTGGTCGCTGCTGACCGTGTTCCTGCTGGCGGTGACCGCCTTCACCGCGGCCCACGGCGCGTACGAGACCGGGGTGATCGGCCGCGAGGTGCGGGTGCTGCTGACCGAGTGCGAGCAGCGTCCCGAACGCGGCCGCGCCCCCATGCAGTGCACGGGCGTGCCGCTGGGGGCCGTCACGGGCCGGGATCCGTCACCGGAGCCGGTGAAGGTGCGCCACGCGGGCAGCCCGGGGCAGGTGGTGGGCGTGGTGCGGACGGCGTGGGGGACGCACATGGCCACGGACCGCCGTCCCGGGGCGCGGGCGACGGCGGTCCTGGCGACGATGGTGCCGCTCACCGTCGCCGTGCTGTGCGGCTGCGCCGCCGCCCGGCGGGCGGTCCCGGACAGGGGGTGTCAGGGACGGACGTAGCGCAGGACGCCGAGCATGGCGTCGGCGGGGAGTTCCTCGCCCGGGTCGGCGACGCAGGCGTCGAGGCCCTTGCGCAGGGCGGCCGCGTCGAGCCCCGCACCGATCATCACCAGTCGGGTGGCGCGGGACTCGCCCCGGGACCAGGCGGACGGCAGGAAGCGCAGGAAGCCGCCGACGGAGTGCAGGCTGTACTTCTGCTCGTGGGCCGGGGCGGCGAAGCGCAGGAAGCCCTTCATCCGGTACAGGCCCGCGGGCCTGCCGTCGAGGAACTCCATCAGCCGGCGCGGGTGCAGCGGCGCCTCGGAGGTGAACTCCACGCTGTCGTACGCCGCGTGGAGATGGCCGGTGTGGTCGCCGTCCGCGTGGTGATCGTGCCCGTCGTCCGCGTACAGCTCGTCGAACGACAGCTGGCGGGCGGCCGTGCCGTCGGCCGCGCGCGGCCGGGGCTCGAAGAGCAGGGCGGGGTCCACCCGGCCGTGGGCGGCCTCGACCAGCGGCGTTCCGGGGGCCACGGCGGCCAGTGCCTCGCGGACCCGTTCACGGCCGGCGGCGCCGACGCGGTCGGTCTTGTTGAGGACGACGAGGTCGGCGGCCCGCACATGGCGGTCGAGTTCGGGGTGCCGGGCGCGTACCGCCTCGTACTCGGCGGCGTCGACGACCTCGACCAGCCCGCCGTAGGTGATGGCGGTGTCGGTGCTGGCCAGCAGCAGCCGGATCATGCCCTGGGGCTCGGCGAGACCGCTCGCCTCGATGACGATGACGTCGATGCGGGCCTGCGGACGCGACAGCCTGGCGAGCATGTCGTCCATCTCCGTGGCGTCCACGGCACAGCACAGGCAGCCGTTGTCGAGGGCGACCATGGAGTCGACCTGGCCGGCGACGGAGAGCGCGTCGATGTTGATGCTGCCGAAGTCGTTGACGATCGCGCCGATGCGGGTACCGCCGCTGTTGCGCAGGAGGTGGTTGAGGAGCGTGGTCTTTCCCGAGCCCAGGAATCCCGCGATGACGACGACCGGAATCCGTTGCTTGGCCAAGGCTTCCTCTCCGGGTACGGGCTGCCGGCCCCTCATCGTAAGCCCCGCGCACCCCGAGGTGCTTCGTGCGGGTGAACCGGCGCCCGGCGCAGAACCGCGGCGGGGGCCGCGCGGTCTTCCGAGGCGTCCACGGGGATGGCTCTACGACGGAGGAGGCGCCCATGGCGGAGCAGGAGGCGGACCGCGGCACGGTCCTGGTGTGCATCGCCGCGGAGGACGAGGAGACGGCGTACCGCATCGTCGACCTGATCTCCGGGCGGCACCCGGCGACGGCACCACAGCTGCGGCGCACCCACGAGGGCACGGTCGCGTGCGCGCTGCGGGCCCAGACGCTCCGGGTGCTGGGCGACGGCTGACAAGGTTCGGCGGGCCGGTCCGCCGGCCCGCCGAGCACCGAGTAACGTGCCGGGTGCTAACCGAACTCGCCCTCGCGCACACCCTCCCGGAACGCCGTCCACTCCTGCGCGGTGAAGCGCAGGGGCGGCAGGTCCCTGTTCTCGGAATCACGGATGGCGACGGCTCCACCGCCGAGGTCCGCCACCTCGACGCACTCCGGCAGGTAGCCGCTCTTGCTGCTCTTGACCCAGCGCGCTTCCCTCAGGTCCCGCGCGTAGAGATCGGCCTTTCTCGCTTGCATGAGAACCTCCGTTCGAGGTTCGTGCGGATGTTCCCTCCCCACCCTCACTCCGACCCCTGCCCGCGCGCAACCATGGGCGTGCGGCCGCCGCCCCGGGCAGCGGACGCCGTCGGCGGTCCCGGGCTTGGCGGGCCCGCTCACCGGGGCGGTCGATCGGCCTCGGCGGGCCGGCCCGTCAAGCGGGGTGGGACGCGATGAGCCCTAGCCGAACTCGCCGTCGCGCACACCCTCCCGGAACGCCGCCCACTCCTGCGCGGTGAAGCGCAGCGGTGGCAGGTCCGTGTTGTTCGAGTCGCGGATCGCGACGGCTCCGCCGGCCAGCTCCGCAACCTCCACGCAGTCCGTCCGGTAGGGGCTCTTGCTGCTCTTGACCCAGCGCGCTTCCGTCAGGTCACGCGCGTACAGTTCGGTCTTCCTCGCTTGCATGAGAAGCTCCGTTCGATGTTCGTGCGGATGTTCCCTAACCACCCTCACTCCGACCCCTGCCCGCCCGCAACCATGGGCGTCGTGCCGCCGCACCGGGCAGCGGACGCCGGCGGCGGTCCAGGGCTTGGCGGG
>NZ_JARAVK010000340.1:0-7742 GCF_033792765.1 Streptomyces sp. PA03-6a
GTCCTTCGGACACGGTCGTCATCGCGCACCTCCGGTGGGGGCGGGGTCGGGCTTGTCGAGGCGGTTGGCGCGGGCCCTGCGGCGGTCGAGCAGTGCGCGTCCCGCCTCGCCGGAGACGTCGCGGATCGCGTCGGCGAGCAGGTTGCTCGCCCAGACGGTGGCCATGATCAGCAGGGCGGGGGCCACCGGGGCCCACGGCTGGTGGCTGAGGTAGCCCAGGTCCGAGGCGAGCAGGCCGCCCCAGGTGGGCGCCGGCGGCTGCACACCGATGCCGAGGAAGGTCAGGCTGGAGACGATCACGAAGCCGACGCCGATGGTCTGGGCGAGCGCGACCGCGACCGGCGGGAGGATCTTGCCCCACACGTGGCGGCGTACGATCCAGCCCGTGGAGGCACCGGAGACGAGCGCCGCCTCCACGTACGGCGAGCGCGCCACGGCCAGGGTGGCGGCGCGGGCCACTCGGTAGAACAGCGGTGACACCAGCACGCCGGTGACCAGCATGGCCTGGGTGAGGCCGTTGCCGAGGAGCGCGACCACGGCGACGGCGAACAGCAGGAAGGGCAGCGCGACCAGCGTGTCGGCCAGGCGCAGGGTCGCCCACTCGAAGACCCGGCCCCAGTAGACCGACAGGATGCCGGGCACCGCGCCGACGACCAGGGCCGTCAGGGCGACTTCGAGCGAACCGAGCACGCTGACGCGCGAGCCGTCCAGGAGCCGGCTGAGGACGTCTCGGCCGAGGTAGTCCGTGCCGAGCCAGTACGAGCCCGAGGCGGCGGCCAGGGTGTTGTCGCTGGTGGCCAGGGGATCGTGCGGTGCGAGCCAGGGACCGAGCAGCGCCAGCAGCGCGATCACGGTCAGGACGACCGCGGCGATCCGGCCGGAGGTGAGGGAGAGGACGCGGCGCACCATGGTCAGACCCCCCGCTGGGACGCCGGCGTCACGCGCGCCAGCACCAGGTTGACGATCAGGTTGAAGGAGACGACCAGGACGATCGACACCACGAGGACGCCCTGGACGGCGGGTACGTCCCCGGCCTGGGCGGCGTCGTTGGCGAACCTGCCGAAGCCCTGCAGACCGAAGATCCATTCGGTGACGACGGAGGCACCCACCAGGGCCGGGAACTTCAGTCCGAGGGTGGCGAGCGCCGGTCCGAGGCCGTTGCGCAGGACGTGACCGAAGAAGATCCGCCGCGGGCTCAGGCCGCGCACGACCGCGCCCGTGACGTAGTTCTCGCGGTGGGCCGCCACGAGGCCCGCGCGCAGCTGGCGGGCGACGTCGGCGACCACGTCGAAGCTCAGCGCGATCGCCGGGAGGGTGATGTGGGCCAGCCACGGCCCGACGCCCTGCTCCGCCGGGACGTAGCCGCCGGAGGGGAACCAGTGGAGACCGACGGCGAAGACGACGACCAGCACGATGCCCACCACGAAGGCCGGCATCACCGAGATGACCGTGACGAATCCGGTGATGGCACGGTCGATCCAGGTGGTGCTGCGCAGCGCCGCCACCGTGCCCAGCGCGAAGCCCACGACCACCCCGATGAGCAGGGCCAGCGTCGCGACCGAGAGGCTGACGCCCAGGCCGAGCCCGATGAGGGTGGAGATGTCGGCGCCGTTGGCCCAGCTGGTGCCGAGCCGCCCGTGCAGGATGCCGTCGAGCCAGTCCCCGTACTGGACCAGGAACGGCCGGTCGAGCCCCCACTGGGCCTCGACCCGGGCGATGGCCTGCGGTGTCGCGTCCTCGCCCAGCTGGATCCGTGCGGGGCTGAGCCCGCTCAGCGCCCGCAGCGCGAAGGTCACGAAGGTCGCGACCAGGAACACGGGCACGATGATCGCGACGGACCGGGCGAGGGCGGCCAGGACCCGGCCCGCGGCGTGCCGGGCCCTGGCCGCGGCGACGCCGCGACGGGGGGTGAGGGCGACCGGCGCGGCGGTCGTCGTCATGAGGTTGCCTCCCCTTCAGTGGTGGACGGTGGTCAGCTGCCGCCGGCGATGGTCACGCCGGTCCAGTCGATGTGGGCCGGGTTCTTCGGCAGGTCCGAGATCGCCTTGTTCTTGGCGAAGAGGTTGGGCGAGGAGTAGGTGAAGACCAGGGCCTTGCTCTGCAGCCCGGCCCGGGTCGCCGCCTGGAGGTTCCCCACGTAGTCGGGGGATTCCAGGGGCGTGCGGCGGACCTTCGCCACGGCCGCGTCGAAACCGGCCGGCTCGTACGGGGTGCTCAGGTTCAGCGGGCCGTTGGGCCCGAAGTGCGCGGTGAGGGTCTGCACCGCGGAGTCGCGCCCGGTGGTGCCGTAGAGCGAGAACGTCAGGTCCTTGGCGAAGAACGGGGTGGCCCAGTTCTTGTCGACCTTGATGCGGACGGTGATGCCGACCGCGGCCAGCTGCGCCTGCACGATCTCGGCCTGCGGGTCCTCCGCCGGGATGACGAGGTCGAGCTTGATGTCGCCCGCCTTGTGGCCGGCCTCGGCGAGCAGCTTGCGGGACGTCGCCGGGTCGTACGGGTACGGGTCCCGGGACTTCGGGTCGTAGGCCACGTACCCCGGCGGGAAGGGCTGGTCGGTCGCCTCGCCGTAGCCGAAGGTCAGCTTGTCGACGAACTCCGCGCGGTTGACCGCGTGGCGGACGGCGTCGACGACCCTGTCGTCGTCGAACGGTGCCTTGTTGACGTTGAGGCTGAGGTTCGAGGCGTTGAAACCGGGTTGCACGAAGACGTCCAGGCCGGCCTTCTCGGCGGCCTCCGCCTGACTGGGTTCGAGGTCGGCGAAGTTGTAGACGCCGGTCTGGAGGCCGGAGACGACCGTCGAGGCGTCGGGGGCGGAGGTGAGCTCCACGTGGTCGATGTGGATGTTCTTCGCGTCCCAGTAGTCCGGGTTCTTCTTGAGCAGCACCTTGGTGCCGGGGATCAGCTGCTTCACCACGAACGGACCGGCGCCGACCGGGTTCTGGTCCAGCTTCTGCGGGGCCGCGGCCGCCTTGGGGCTGGCGATCTGCAGGACGCGCTCACCGAGCAACTGCGGTATCTGGTAGTCGACCTGGGTGAGGTGGACGACGGCGTCCAGGCCGTTGGCGTCCACCGACGCGATCGAGGTCAGGTCGCCGAAGAGCGCCGAGTTCTTCTGCTTCTTGGCCCGCTCGATCGCCGCCTTGACCGCTGCCGCGTCGACCGGCTCGCCGTCGCTGAACTTCAGGCCGGGGCGGAGGTGGAAGGTGATCTCGTCACCCTTGTCGTTGTACTCCCAGCTCTTCGCGAGGTCGGGGACGGCCTTGCCGTTCTCGTCGGTACGCGTCAACGAGGCATAGACGAGGGCGAGTTCGCGGAACTGGGCGCCGCTGCCGGAGACCACCGGGTCCCAGTGGGCGGGGAAGTAGGAGGAAGCCCACTTCAGTGTGGCGCTCCCCGTCGACGCGCCGGCGCCGCCGCCGCACGCGCCGAGGGCGGCAACGAGGACGGAGACGAGGGCGGTTCCGAGGGCCGCGGTGCGCAGCCGGCCCGGGCGCCGGGCGGCAGGGGAGGCGGGTCCGGGGCGGCTGGGCGTGAGTCGTCCGGGCATCTGAGTGCTTTCTTCGAGGGCCCCCGGACCGGCTCAGGGCAGGCGGGGGCGTGGCGGCGGGCACGGCGCGCACCCGCGCCCGACGCCGTCCCGTGCCGGTACGGCCGTGCCGTCGGGGTCTGGCGGGCAGACGCCGGGCACGCCGCGCTCAGGGCAGGGCGTTCGGGGGTACGCGGGGGCTCACCGGGATGCGGTGGGAGAAGGCGGCGAAGCGCGGAAGGGGCGGCGCGGACGGCGGGCGCGGCTCGACGGGGCGGCGGCGCGGCCGGTGCTGACGGATGCGGTCAGGCGCCTGTGGGCCGTGGGCGGCGGCCGGTCAGCGACAGAGGGCGCTGCAGGTGCGCCGCAGGTCCACGTAGCGGCACACCACACCGGGGTGCGTCGTGAGCATGCTGCTCATCCTGGCGAGCGCCGCGAGCGGCTGTCAATAGACACCAATTGGTGTCTCATTTGGCGGGACGGGTCCGTGACGGCGGATCAGAGCCCGCTCAGCGCGCGGCGCGAGCACCGCGAGCGGCGGCCGGGTGCGTGGCGGCCTCCTCGGGGTGCAGCCACAGGGGGCCGTTCCCGGTGTCCACCCGGACCGCCTCCGGCGGCGGCCAGGCCCCGGTGACCAGCAGGGCCCGCTCGGGATCGGTGAGGCTCCGGTAGCGCCGCAGCGCCTCGTCCGGCGCCAGCGGATCCGGGGTCCGCAGCAGTGCCGGGCACAACTCCTCGACGGCGCGGGCATACTCCGCGTAGGGCCGCCAGCCGGGCACCACGCGCTGCCCGGCCGGGGCGCGTACGAGCAGCGTCGGCAGCGCGTACCGGTACCCGCCGTCGCCGGTCTCCTTCGCCGCTCCGGGGTGCGGCGACAGGCTGCGCGCCGCCAGCGCCTCGCGCACCGGGCGCCGTGCCTCCGCGCGGTCGGCCCGTACCCGCGCCAGAACGTCGTCGGCCGCCGCGTCGGCCGCGAGCCGTACCGGGTCCAGTCCCGGCGCGCCCCGTACGGCGGCCAGCGCGAGCGCGGGCGTGTCGGCCGGCTCCCCGAGCACGAACACGGTCTCCCGGAGCCGGCGCAGTACCCGCCCGGCCACCTCCTCGCCCTGCAGTTCGGCCGCCTTGGCGGCCAGCGAGGCGGGCCAGGAGCTCGCCGCCACCCGGCTCAGCCGCTCCGCACGCGGCGCCCCGGTGTGCGCGCTGATCTCCTCGACGTGCCGCGCGTACCAGGCGGTCTCCGCGGCCGGGTCGGGCGCCGGGTCGTCGTCGACGTCGAACAGGACGCCGTACACGCGGCGCCAGCGCACCCGGCCGCCCAGCGCGGCCCGCAGCCTGCGGAACACCGGTTCCGAACCCCAGGCCCAGGGGCACAGCGGATCGGTGTACTCCACCACCTCCACGGAGGGCGGGGGAGGCGGGGCCGTCACGCGGCTCCCTTCCGGTCCAGCCGTTCCGCGGCGGCCGCCGGCAGGAGCGAGGCGAGGGTCACCCCGCCGAGGACCGCCGCCGCGCCCGCCTCGACCTCGCGCCACACCCCGGGCAGCCCGGCGGCCGGACCGGGGTAGCCGAGCCCGGCCAGCGACTCCCCCCGCAGGGTGATCAACTCGCCGTCCACGGCGCGCGCAACGTCCAGCAGGGTGATCTCGCCGGCGGGCCGGCCGAGCCAGTAGCCGCCCTCGCAGCCGCGCTGACTGCGTACCAGCCCGGCCTTGCGCAGTTCGCCCACCACGGACTTCAGGAAGCGGAACGGGATCTGCTGCGCGGAGGCGATGGCCTCGCAGGTCAGGGGGCGGGCAGGCTCACAGGCGAGCTCCAGCAGAGCCCGCGTGGCGTAGTCCGCCTTCGCGGAGATATGCATGGGCCCATCATGCCCCAACCGGGCGGCGCGGCCCGGGGGTTCGGCCGCCGTGCTCCGTACATTGCGGCAGCATTGCCGCAGGTGAAGCGCAAAGGACACTTCTTGACATCCTTTTCGGGGCCGCTCTAGCGTCCGGGCCATGAGCGAGCCCCTGACGAACCCCGGTGAAGGCTTCCACCCCCATCTCCACGACGCGCCCGGGCAGGCGGCCGCGCCCCTGCGGACCCGGCTGCACCACATCCGCGCGGGCGCCCTGGACGGCGAGACGGCGCAGACCGGCGGGATGCGCAGGTTCGCCGCCGTCAGCGGGCGGGCCGTGGGCTCCGAGAAGCTGTGGATGGGCCAGACCCACGTGGCCCCGGCGACGGCCTCCTCCGACCACCACCACGGCGAGTCCGAGACCGCGATCTACGTGGTGAGCGGGCACCCCGAGTTCGTCTTCCTGGACGACTCGGGCGACGCGCCCGAGGAGGTGCGCCTGCGCACCTCGCCCGGCGACTACGTCTTCGTCCCCCCGTTCGTGCCGCACCGCGAGGAGAACCCGGACCCCGCGCAGGAGGCCGTGGTCGTCATCGCCCGCAGCACCCAGGAGGCCGTCGTGGTCAACCTCCCCGGTCTGTACGCCCTTCCGGCCGAGGACGCCTGAGCGGCCGGACGCCCGGACCCGCGCAGCCGTCCCCGCCCTCCGCCCCCGTGGCGAGGGCGGGGACGGCTGCGGTGCGTCAGGGGGCGGCCGCGAGCGCGGCGGCCGCCGGCTGCGCACGGAACGCCGGGTGCCCGCCGAGACGGGCGACGTACGCCGTGAGGTGGCCGTAGGAGCAGAGCAGGCCGCTCGCGAGGTGGGAGAGGGCCACCCACACGTCGACGTCGGCGGCGGTCAGGTGGCCACCCAGGACGTACGGCCCGCGGGCCAGCCGGCGGTCCAGCAGGTCGAGGGTGGCGTGCAGGGTCCGCAGGGCCGCGTCACGGTCGGCCGGTGCCCCGTCCGCGGCCAGTTCGGCGGCTCTCGTCACGCCCGCGTCGACCGTGTGCCGGAGGGCCTCGATGTCGGGCAGGAGGGACGGGGGACACAGCGGGGGTACGGGGGCGCACCCCTCGGCGCCGAGGCGGCCCGCGAGGTCGCCGAGGATGTCCGGGGTGTGGTTGCTGACGACCCGCCCGGTCCACCGGTCGCACAGCGCGGGCACGGTGAGCGGTCCGTCGTAGTGGTGCCACGTGGCCTCGTAGGCCGCGCGCAGCGCGGCGAGCGCGGTGTCGCCGGCGGCCCCCGCAGGGACGGGCGTCGTGACGACGGAGTCCCGCAGCCCCAGCAGGTCGAGGGTGACGGCGACCCGTTGCGAGAGCGGGCAGCCCGGTGACAGGAACAGCTCGTACCTGCGTGGCGCCGGGTAGAAGCCGCCGGCGAGGTCGACACCGATGCGGCCGCGGAAGCGGTCGGGACGGGACGCGCGCGGCAGCGCCGAACAGGAGACGTGGAGTGCGGGGTCGAGCGGGATCGTCTCGGTCATGCCCTCTCCAAGGCGTGGCGGGCCACCGGTCGCCCCCTGGGGGCACCGGCGGCGGGACGGCTGAAGGTCCGGGGTGGGGTCAGCCGGCCGCGCCGAACGAGCTGCAGACGCGCAGGAAGTCGATGTGCAGACGTCGGGTGAGGAGGAGGACTCGTGCCCTGGGCATGTCCACCTCCCCGGCTCGGGGCCCGCAGGACGCGGGACCGCGCTTGCCCCGCCGCGCCGGCGGGACCAGGTCGTCACCCGGGGCACCCCACCGCGATGTGAGGGTTGCCGGTCAGCGGGCCGGGGCCGATGACCCACCGTGCCGCGGGGCGGTGTGGTGGGCGCTGACGATCGTGACCTGCCCATCAGTGTCGAGTCGTCAAACCCCGTGCGTCAAGGGACGCGTATGCGTCTCATCGGACCGCTCACGATGTGAGACGGCGTCGTTGACATTCCCAGAGGGCCGTGCCTAACTTACGCCGCAGATCGGTCATGAGCTCCGGCGCGAGCCCGGCTCGCCGGCCGGCGGCCCCCGTGTCGCGGTGGGACGCCCCGGATGACGACCGGACCGGACGGTCCGACGACGACGGTGGACGCGAGGCCCCGCGGGGCGGAACGGTGACGGTGACGACGATGCACGCAGCCCCGGGGACGGCCGCACAGCGGCCCCACGGCCGCGTCCCGTCGCACCCGCGGCTCCCCGTCGCCACGCACCACGTCCCCGGCGCCTCCTGTTGCGCGTGTACCGCGCACTGTCGCGCCCTCTGTCAAGGCTGACGGCTTCCTGAACCCCGGCCCCCGCCGCTGACGCGGCGGCGTGCCCTCCCGCCCAGGCCCGCCCGGGCTCTCCCGGGCGGGCCTGGGC
>NZ_JARAVK010000341.1:0-7695 GCF_033792765.1 Streptomyces sp. PA03-6a
CCCGCCACCCCGGAAAGCCCACGCGGAGCCGGACCTCAGGCCGGACCCGCCACCAGATCCGCCACCGACTTACGACGGCCCGTGGCCCCTCCCCCACAGCCGCCCTCGCACCGCTCGGCCCCAAGGGGCCTCCCGGGCTTCGACCGGCCCGCCGGACTCCGCCCGGCACCCGCCACCCCGGAAAGCCCCCGCGGAGCCGGACCTCAGGCCAGACCCGCCACCAAATCCGCCACCGACTTACGACGGCCCGTGTAGAACGGCACCTCCTCGCGGACGTGCATACGTGCCTCCGAGGCCCGCAGATGACGCATCAGGTCCACGATGCGGTGCAGCTCGTCCGCCTCGAAGGCCAGGATCCACTCGTAGTCGCCCAGCGAGAACGACGCCACCGTGTTCGCCCGCACGTCCGGGTAGCCCCGCGCCATCTTGCCGTGGTCGGCCAGCATGCGGCGGCGGTCCTCGTCGGGGAGGAGGTACCAGTCGTAGGAGCGGACGAAGGGGTAGACGGAGACGTAGTCGCGGGCCGTCTCGTCGGCGAGGAAGGCGGGGATGTGGCTCTTGTTGAACTCCGCCGGGCGGTGCAGGGCCATGTTCGACCAGATGGGCTCCAGCAGGCGCCCCAGCATGGTGCGGCGGAAGCGGTTGTACGCGTCCTGGAGGGCGTCGGCGGTCTCGGAGTGCCACCAGATCATGACGTCCGCGTCGGCGCGCAGCCCGGACAGGTCGTACGTGCCGCGGACCGTGACGTCCTTCTCGGCGAGCTGCTCGAAGAGCTCCTCCACCTCCTCCGCGTAGCGGGTGCGGTCGTCGGGCAGGACGTCGCGCAGCCGGAACACCGACCAGAGGGTGTAGCGGATGACCTCGTTGAGGTCCTTGGCCTTCTTGCCGGCGTTGGGGGCCTTGGCGGGGGCGGCGGATGCAGTGGAGTCGCTCATGGGGCTATTGTCCCGCGTCCGGTTCCGCCGCCCGCCGCAGGGTGCCCAGGACCTGCGTGGCCGCGCCGCGCGCGCTCGCGACGCAGGCCGGGATGCCGACGCCCTCGTAGAGGGCGCCGCACACCTCGAGGCCGGGCAGTTTCGCGACGTGCTCGCGCAGCCTCGCGACCCGGGCCAGGTGGCCGACCGGGTACTGCGGCAGGCCGCCGTCCCAGCGGGTGACCCGGGCCGCGACGGGGGCCGCGGTGAGCCCGACGGCCTCGCCGAGGTCCTCGCGGGAGAGGCGGACGAGGTCGGTGTCGTCCCACGCCAGGTCGGCCTCCTGGCCGTGCCGGCCGATCGAGGTGCGCAGGACGTAGACGTCCGGGTCGGCGGCGCCGCTCCAGTGCCACTTCTGGGCGGAGAACGTGGACGCCTTGATGGTGCGCCCGTCCACCGGCGGGACGAGGAAGCCGCTGCCGGGCAGCGCGTGGGTGATCTCGCGGCGCCGGAAGGCCATGGTGACCAGGGCGACACTGGCGTACTCCACCGTCGAGAGCTCGGCGGCGGCGCCCGGTGACTCGGCGGCCAGCAGCTTGGCGGCGGCCGGGGCCGGCACGGCGAGCACGACCGCGTCCGCGGACAGCGTCTCGCGGGTGCCGTCGTGGTCGAAGGCGACCTCCCAGCCGCCCGGGGTGCGGCGCAGCGTCCGCACCGGGGCGTCGGTCTCGATGCGGGCACCGGCGGCCCGGCAGGCCGCGGCGACGGCGACGGGGAGCCGCCCGACGCCTCCGCGGATACCGGCGAAGACGGGGCCGTCCTGCCGCGCGGCTGCGGCCTTGCGCTGGCTCTCGCGGACGGCCTCGATCAGCGAGCGGCCGCCGCGCGCGCCCTCGTACAGCTGCGGGATGGCGGCGCGCAGCGAGATCTCGTACGCGTTGCCCGCGTACACCCCGCCGAGCAGCGGTTCGACGAGCCGGTCGACGACCTCGTGGCCCAGCCGGGCGGCGACGTAGGCGCCCACCGCCACGTCCTCGCCCACCTTGGTGCGGGGCAGGACGTGGTCGAGCGGCAGCCGCGCGAGGCCGGCCGCCGAGAGCACCCCGGACGCGGCGAGTGCGCCGAGGTCGCCGGGGACGCCCATGACGCCGCCCTTGGGCATGGGGCGTAGCCGGCCGCGCGTCCACAGGCCCGCGTTCGTCGTGGCGGGCGCCTCCAGGTCGTCGCCGAGGCCGACGGCGCGGGCCAGGTCGACCGCCTCGGGACGGCGCGCCAGGATGGACTCGGCGCCCAGGTCGACCGGGACGCCCGCGATCTCGTCCGCGTACAGCTTCCCGCCCAGGCGCCCGGAGGACTCCAGCACGGTCACCCGTGCCATGCCGTCCTCCAGCAGGAAATGCGCCGCGGCGAGTCCGGAGACCCCGCCGCCCACGACCACCACATGCCCGGCCCGGGGCTGCGTATTGCTCATGGCTCCACTGTCTCAGACGCCGGAACGAGCCCTAACCGTGACCTCTTCGGGATCACGGACCCGAAACCCGCCCCGCGCCCCTCGCGTCGAATCGGCAACAGACGCAACGACCCGGGGGGACGCCCTGTGAGCACGTCAACCACCACCGCCCGCAGACCACTTGCCGCCGTCCTCGGCGCCCTGGCACTGGCCGCCGCCCTCACGCTCACCGGCTGCGGCGCCGACAACAGCGCCGACAGCAGTTCCAGCGAGGCGGGTGGCAAGGCGGGCGCCGCCGCACCCGACCTGGCCGAGCGGCCCGGCGCGCAGACCGCGGCCACCGGGGCGGACGGCGACGCGAAGAACGCCACCGGCAAGGGCTCCGGAACCGGGGCGGGACGGACCCCGACCCTGGCGCAGTCGTACATCGTGCGCACGGCGACGCTGACGGTCGAGGCCAAGAACGTCTCCGGCGCGGTGGCCAAGGCGCGCACGCTCGTGGAGGGCACGGGCGGCTACGTCGGCAACGAGAGCACCAGCCTGGACGACGACGGCCGCGAGTACTCCACCATCACGCTCCGCGTGCCGCCGGAGGGCTACGACCGGGTGCTGAACGACCTGTCGGAGCTGGGCACGCTGCGCAACCGCAAGGTGAACGCCCAGGACGTCACCGGCCAGGTCGTGGACGTCGAGAGCCGGCTCAAGACCCAGCGGGCGAGCGTGGCGCGGGTGCGGGAGCTGATGGACCGGGCGACGAGGCTCAGCGACATCGTCTCCCTGGAGAGCGAACTCAGCTCCCGCCAGGCCGACCTGGAGGCGCTCGAGGCCCAGCAGGCCTCGCTCAAGGAGCGGACCGGGATGGCGACGATCACGCTGGAGGTGCAGGAGCCGGCCGTCAAGGAGGCGCCGGAGAAGGAGGACGACGGCTTCTGGGCCACCGTGGGCAGCGCCTTCGGCAGTGGCTGGCACGCCTTCTACCTGACCCTGCGGGCCCTCCTGGTCGCCCTCGCCGTGCTGGCCCCGTTCGCGGCCCTGGCCCTCCTCGGCTACCTGGGCTTCCGCCTGCTGCGTCGGGTGCTGCCCGCCCGGCGTCCCGTCGCCGCGCCCCCGCAGCCGGTGACCGTGCCCGCGCCGATCGGTGCGGGCGACGGCGGGGCACAGCCGCGGGAGTAGCGGCGGACCCGGTGTCCCCGCGCCGGGCGGCGCGGGGACACCATCGTCAGCGGGCCGTCTCGGTGTGGACGAAGTCCACGAGACGCGTCAGGGCGTCGGGGTCCGTGGTGGGCAGGACGCCGTGGCCCAGGTTGAAGATGTGGCCCGGGGCGGCTCCGGCCGAGTACAGGACCTCGCGGGTCTTCTTCTCCACCGCCTCGCGCGGGGCGAAGAGCACCGCGGGGTCGAGGTTGCCCTGGAGCGCCTTGCCGGGGCCGACCCTGCGGGCGGCCTCGTCCAGCGGGACGCGCCAGTCCACGCCGACCACGTCCGCGCCGGCCTCCCCCATGAGCCCGAGCAGCTCGCCGGTGCCGACGCCGAAGTGGATGCGGGGCACGCCGTAGTCCGCGACGGCCCGGAAGACCTTGACGGAGGCGGGCATGACGTAGCGCCGGTAGTCCTCGGGGGCGAGCGCGCCGACCCAGGAGTCGAAGAGCTGCACCGCGCTGGCGCCGGCCTCGATCTGCACCTTCAGGAAGGCCGAGGTGATGTCCGCAAGGCGGTCAAGGAGCTCCGCCCACAGCTCGGGCTCGCCGTACATCAGGGCCTTGGTGCGCTCGTGGTTGCGCGACGGACCGCCCTCGACGAGGTAGCTCGCCAGGGTGAAGGGCGCGCCCGCGAAGCCGATCAGCGGCGTCGTGCCGAGTTCACCCGTGAGCATGCCGATCGCTTCGGTGACGTACTTGACGTCGTCCGGGTCGAGCGGTCGCAGGCGCTGCAGGTCCTCCCGCGTGCGGATGGGCTGCTCGACGACCGGGCCGACGCCCGGCTTGATGTCGAGGTCGAGCCCGATGGCCTTGAGCGGCACCACGATGTCGCTGAAGTAGATCGCCGCGTCGACCTTGTGCCGCCGCACGGGCTGCAGCGTGATCTCGGTGACGAGGTCGGGCCGCATGCACGACTCGAGCATGGGCATGCCCTCGCGCAGCTTGAGGTACTCGGGGAGGGAGCGCCCGGCCTGGCGCATGAACCACACGGGGGTGTGCGGCACGGGCCGGCGCCGGCACGCCAGGATGAAGGGGGAAGCAGCGGTCTGCTGGTGCGCACTCACCCCCGAATCTTCGCATGCGCCAAGTGGGCGACCCGCCCGACCGGGTGTCCTCCCTCACTGCGGGCCCCCTTCGGCCTACGCTTCCGGGCATGGCAGCGGCTCATGGGCACCTCTCGGACGGGGACGACGCCCCCCTCCCGTTCCAGCACGCGGTCGACGCACTGCTGCGCGCCCGGGTACGGCACGAGGTGGAGCTCGATCCGGTGCCCCCGCCCAAGCGCCTGGCACCGCACGCGTACGCCCTGGAAGCGGCGGTCGTCGTCGACGACGAGGAGATCGGGGACGGGCGCCTGGTGCTGCTCTACGACCCCGACGGGCAGGAGGGCTGGCACGGCGCCTTCCGGCTGGTCACCCTCGTCCGGGCGGAGCTGGAGCCGGAGATCGCGGCGGACCCGCTGCTGCCCGAGGTGAGCTGGTCGTGGCTGACCGGTGCCCTGGAGGGCCGTGGCGCGGCCTTCACCGCGGCGGGCGGCACGGTCTCGCGCAGTTCCTCGCACCACTTCGGCGCCCTGGCCGGGCGGGAGGACTCCACCCGCATCGAGATCCGGGCCTCGTGGACGCCGCTCGCCGTGAACGGCGGCGTACCGGACATGGCCACCCACCTGGCGGCCTGGTGCGACCTGGTGTGCACCTGCGCGGGACTGCCGCCGGCGCCCTCTGACCCCTCCTGCCCCCCGCCGGGGGGCGGCCCCTCGGTGGTGCCGCTGCCGAAGCGGCGCGGTCCGCAGCAGACGCGCTGAGGGCCGCCGTGCCCGCGCTGACCATTCGCTTTACCGCCGTCAACAAGGTCTGACACCCGGTGACCGCGATCTTCACACCTTCGATCGACCCTGGTCGACAGCGCGTCCGAATTGCCGGAATTGTTACTAAACAAGTCGTGATCATTCTCTAAAGCCGGGCGAAGTTGCTGCCGAAGGAACCTGTGACCCTTCCCGCCAATGTCCCAGGAGGCCCGGTGTCGGTTCTTCTCGAGCACCCCACAAGCCTGGTCGCCTACCGCCCCAACAAGCCGACGGCGATGGTGGTGGTCGCCGATCCCCGCGTACGTTCCACCGTCACGCGCCACTTGTGGGCGCTCGGAGTACGCGACGTGATCGAGGCGTCCTCCATCGCCGAGGCCAGGCCCCGGGTGGGCACCCCCCGAGACATCTGCGTCGCCGACGTACACCTCCCCGACGGCTCCGGGCTGACCCTGCTCGCCGAGACCCGGGCGGCGGGCTGGCCCAACGGCCTGGCCCTGTCCGCCGCCGACGACATCGGTGCCGTGCGCAACGCCCTCGCGGGCGGTGTGAAGGGCTACGTCGTCACCGGCACCCGCACCAACCTCGGCATCCCGGGCCGCCCCGGCGCCGTACCCCTCGGCCCGGCCGGCCAGCGGCTGCAGCGCCGCCCACCGGGCGCCCCGGGCCACGGCGGCGGCTACCGCGAGCTGTCCGGCCGCGAGGTGGAGGTGCTGCGGCTGGTCGCGGAGGGCCAGTCGAACAAGGCGATCGGCGTCTCCATGGGGCTGTCGGCGCTGACCGTGAAGAGCCACCTGGCCCGGATCGCCCGCAAGCTGGGCACCGGTGACCGCGCGGGCATGGTCGCGGTAGCGCTGCGTACCGGCATCATCCACTGATCGAAGTCATATCCCGCGTGCGCCCGCCGACGGAACGTTCCGTCGGCGGGCGCCTGCTGTACACAGATACTCTTGACTGGTGACCGACGCCCGAGAGACCGCAACAGAAGCACCCCCGGCGCCGGTCCCGCTGCTGGACCCGCGCGAGGGAATCCCGCCGGTGACCGCCAGCCCGGAGGCCTTCGCCGACATCGTCGCGGCTTTCGCCGCGGGCTCCGGACCTGTCGCCGTCGACGCCGAGCGCGCATCCGGCTACCGCTACGGGCAGCGGGCCTATCTGGTCCAGTTGCGCCGCACCGGGGCAGGGACCGCGCTGATCGACCCCGTCGCCTGTCCGGACCTGTCGGCGCTGAGCGCCGCGCTCGACGGCACGGAATGGGTGCTGCACGCCGCCACGCAGGACCTGCCGTGCCTCGACGAGGCGGGCATGCGGCCCGCCCGGCTGTTCGACACCGAGCTGGCCGGCCGCCTGGCCGGGTTCGCCCGGGTCGGGCTCGGCGCGATGGTGGAGAACGTCCTCGGGTACGCCCTGGAGAAGGGCCACTCCGCCGTCGACTGGTCGACCCGGCCGCTCCCCGAGCCGTGGCTGCGGTACGCCGCCCTCGACGTCGAGCTCCTGGTCGACCTGCGCGACGCGCTGGAGGAGGAACTGCGCGCCCAGGGCAAGCTGGAGTGGGCGCTGCAGGAGTTCGCGGCCATCGCCGCGGCCCCGCCGCCCCCGCCCCGCGTCGACCCCTGGCGCCGCACCTCCGGCATGCACAAGGTGCGCCGGCGCCGCCAGATGGCGGTCGTACGCGAACTGTGGAACCTCCGGGACCGGCTGGCCCGCGAACGGGACGTCTCCCCCGGCCGCGTCCTCACCGACGCCGCGATCGTCACCGCGTCGCTGGAGGCCACCCCCAACGCGCACGCCCTGGCCGCGCTCCCCGGGTTCGGGCACCGCATGGGGCGGCGCCAGCTGGAGCAGTGGCAGGCCGCGATCGACCACGCCCGCAGCATCCCCGAGCGCGACCTCCCGCAGCCCGGCCCCGCCTACACCGGCCCCCCGCCCCCGCGCGCCTGGGCCGACAAGGACCCGGCCGCCGCGGCCCGGCTCTCCGCGGCGCGGGCGGCGGTCTCGGCACTGGCGGAGCAGCTGAACCTCCCCCAGGAGAACCTCATCACCCCGGACACCGTCCGCCGCCTGTGCTGGGCGCCCCCGCGGGACCGCAGCCCCGAGTCCGTGTCGGCCTTCCTCCAGGACGCCGGCGCGCGCGCCTGGCAGGTCGAGCTCACCACGCCCATCCTCACGGCGGCGCTCGCGGCAACGCCGGTGGTGTGACCCAGGGGGTGCCCCTCGCGGCCCGTCGTCGTGTGCGGGTTGTTCGCGCCTGCGGGCGGCTGCGCCGGGCTGCCCGGGTGATTGCGTGCGGGTTGTTTGCGCCTGCGGCGGGCGGTTCTCCCGCCCTCC
>NZ_JARAVK010000342.1:0-7684 GCF_033792765.1 Streptomyces sp. PA03-6a
GGGTGCCGGGGACTCGTTCGGCTATCTGCACCTGGGGACCGGCCTCGGTGCCGGCCTCGTGCTCGACGGCACCCTGCACCGCGGCGCCCGCACCGGCGCGGGAGAGTTCGGCCACCAGGCGGTCGCCCTGGACGGGCCGGTGTGCGCCTGCGGCAACCGGGGCTGCCTGGAGGCGCTGTGCCTGGCCGCCGTCGGCTGCGGCGACACGGCGCAGGCCGCGCGGCTGCTCGGCGTGGGCGCCGCCAACCTGGTCTCCCTGCTGGACATCGACCGGGTCGTGCTCGGCGGCCGCACCGTGCTGGCGGACCCCGTCCTCTTCGCGCGCGAGGTGGCCGCCGCCATGGACCCGCGCACCCTGCGGGCGGCCGGCCGCACGGTGCCCGTCACCGTCGCCACGGCCGGGCGGCGCGTGGTCGCCGAAGGGGCCGCGCTGCTGGCGCTGGCGCCGCTCTTCGGCCAGACGGCGGTCGGCTAGCCGCCCGTACGGGTGCGGGGGCGGGCCGCCGCCGCGTCGCGCGGTGATATCAGCGGATGACCGTGAGAGCTTCGCTGCCCATGAGGTGGTGCAGCGCTCTGGCCGTCGCGGCGGCAGCGGTCGTGGCGGCGGCCCCCCAGTCGGCCGCGGAGCCCTTCCCGGTCACCGCCCGGCTGCTGGGCGGTCCCCACACCTACACGGCGGGGGCCGGGCCCGAGGAGTTCCGGGTGGAACTGGAGAACACGTCGAGCGGGCCGCTGCGCGACGTGCACCCGGTCCTCGTCTTCGTCGACCGCGGACGGAAGCTGGCGCCCGATCAGATCCGCCTGGAGTACCGGGCGCCGGCCCCCGTCGCGGGACCGGGGAGCGCACGGGACCGCTCGTGGCGGCCGGTGGCCGTCGAGCGCACGGACAACGACGAGAACATCGCCGTGGTGGGCGGCAAGGACGGGCCGGGCACCACACTGCCGTCGCGCCGCAAGGTGGCGATCGCACTGCGGCTGCGCTTCACCGCGCCCACGCCCGCCGGACCGGTCACGGCGTCGGCCACGATCATGGAGCGCCGGGGCACGGACGGCGACTGGGTCGGGGAGTCCGCCGGCTACGACTTCGACGTCGTCCCCCACCGGGACGCCACGGCCGGGCCGCAGTCCCCGCGCCCCGGCCGGCCGGGAGAAGAGGGGCAGCCGGACGGCGGCGAAGGCGGGGACGGCGGCGAGGACACCGGACCGGGTGACGGGCCGGGCACGCGCCCGGGCGGGTCCCCGGCACCGGATCCCTCCGTGGGCGCCGGACCGGGCCCCGGTCCCGGCACCGGACCGGGTACGGGTCCCGGTACGGGATCCGGGCCGGCACCCGTACCGGGCAAGGGCGACGAGACCGCCCCGGGCAGCGCACCGGACACCCCACCGCGTCTGGCCGCCACGGGCGAACAGCACCGGGCGCCCGCGCTGATGCTCACGGGCGCCGGGGTGCTGCTGGTCATGGGCGGTGCGGCCCTGCGGTTCAGCCGCCGAGGGTGAACCAGCTGCTGCGGGACTTCTGCCACTCGGGGTGGCTGAGGTCCTTGGCCTCCTTGCCGTCCCCGTAGAGGTCGGCGGCGCCGTTGTCGGTCATCAGCTGCGCCCGGGCACCGGCCGCGGTCAGGTCCGGGACGTCCACGATGGCCTCCCAGGCGCCCGGGTCGGAGGTGGGCAGGTCGAGCAGCTTGACGGGCGCGCTGCCGGCGTTGCCGTCCCAGGAGTAGAGGGCGTACGGGTCGCTGTTGTCGTCGGCGGCCCAGGAACCGGCCAGGATCAGGTACTGCCCGGCGGCGTTGCGGCGGATGTCACGGACGCTGAGGCCGCCGAGGTCGAGCGTGACCGGGGTGCCGAAGGCGGCGTGGACGGAGGTGTTGGGCTTGCCGCCGACCAGCTTGTCGAGGTTGGTGACCGGCACCAGCAGCGCCTTCCCGCCGGAGGCCGGGGGCACCAGCGGGGCGCGGAAACCGATGTACGCGGTGCTGGTCGAGCCGGGGGCGAACTCCATGCCCTCGGCGTTGAAGCCGTCGATGGCCTTGGGTATCTCACCGGAGGCGGCGCCCGCGGCGAAGCCGTAGCGGTTGCCGGCCGCCTTGTCCCAGGCGATCAGGTCGGCGCGCAGGCCCTCGTAGTAGCCGGAGACGGTCAGCTGGGTGTCGGCGCCGCTGCCGGTGACGGTGGTGGCGAAGAGCGTGGAGCGGTCGGCCTTCACCTCGCCGTCCTTGTTGTTGCCCATGGAGCCGGTCCAGTAGATGGTGTCGCCCGCCCGGGTGCCGGCCTCGATGTCGATCTCGGAGGAGGCGCCGGCCTTGGAGCCGACGTCCCAGGTGCGCACGGGGGCGCCGGAGCCGTCGCGCCGGTACAGCCGCAGCACGTTGCTCTCGTCGTCGGCGACGACCATGTAGCCGCCGCCGACGTCCACGGCGGCGGAGGCGTCGCTGGAGCCGGTGGTGTACCGGGTGTCGGCGGCGTGGGTGACGGCGGCGGAGGCGGCGAAGTGCAGCGTCTTGGTGGCGGTCTTGCCGCCGAGGCCGGTCACCTTGACCGTCAGGTCGGCGTAGCCGCGGGCGCGGGGGGCGACCGCCAGGGTGCGGCTGCCGCCCGTGCCGGTGACGGTCACGTCGCCGGTGCCGGCGACCGAGGTCTTGGTGCTGGCGGAGGCGGCGACGGTGAGCGCCGAGGCGTCCGCGCCGCTCTGCGCGACGGTGACCGTGACGGTCGGGTCGGCGGTGGCACCGACCGCGCCGGAGAGGTACGAGGCGGACAGGGAGATCGTCGGGGTGCCGTACGAGGCGGCGCCCGCCGGGGTGCCGAGGAGCGGCACCATCGTGGCGGCGAGCACGGTGGCGACCGCGCCGGGGACGAGGGTGGCCGTGCGGGTGCGGGACAGCATCGGTGGACGCCCTTCCAAGATCGCTGGGGAAATGCGGGGAGAGCATGCTCCGCCGCCCCCAACTCCCGCCGCCCGGCGGATGATCATCCGGTGAACGTCCCGCGGCGCGGCGTCACCGTGCAGCCGCCCCGGATCGTGGAGGGTGCCACCCGCCCCCGGCCGGTCGCGGCCGGGGGCGGTGCCGTCGTCAGCCGAGGTCAGACGAGGTCGACGAGGTCCGCGATGGAGTCCACGACGGTGGTCGGCCGGTAGGGGAAGCGGTCGATGTCGCCCGCCTTGGTCAGGCCGGTCAGCACCAGGAAGGTCTGCATCCCGGCCTCCAGGCCCGCCAGCACGTCGGTGTCCATGCGGTCGCCGATCATGGCGGAGGTCTCCGAGTGCGCGCCGATGGTGTTGAGGCCGGTGCGCATCATCAGCGGGTTCGGCTTGCCGACGAAGTACGGGTCCTTCCCCGTCGCCTTGGTGATCAGGGCGGCGACCGAGCCGGTGGCGGGCAGCGCCCCCTCGGGCGAGGGTCCGGTGTTGTCGGGGTTGGTGGCGATGAACCGGGACCCCGCGTTGATCAGGCGGATGGCCTTGGTGAGGGCCTCGAAGGAGTAGGTCCGCGTCTCGCCGAGGATCACGAAGTCGGGTTCGTGGTCGGTCAGCACGTAGCCCGCGTCGTGCAGGGCCGTGGTGAGGCCGGCCTCGCCGATGACGTACGCCGTCCCGCCGGGGTGCTGGTCGTCCAGGAAGCGGGCCGTGGCCAGCGCGGAGGTCCAGATGTTCTCGGCCGGCACGTCCAGGCCGATGCGGCTGAGCCGCGCCGCCAGGTCGCGGGGGGTGTAGATCGAGTTGTTCGTCAGGACGAGGAACGGGCGGCCCGAGTCCCGCAGCCGCTTGATAAAGGCGTCCGCGCCGGGCACCGGGATGCCCTCGTGCATCAGGACGCCGTCCATGTCGGTGAGCCAGGATTCGATGGGCTTGCGCGCTGTCATGGCTGCGGACTCTAGTCCGGCCGGGTGACCTGTGCACATGCGCGCGGCGTCCGCCCCTTGTCCCCGGTCCGGGCGACCCCCCGACCCGTCCGGACCACCACCGCATGCGGGGGCCCGCGCGGGAAGGGACCTTCGAAACACCGGGGCCGACCAATCCGACGACGTGAGCCCGGTTGAGTGGAGGTTGTGATCATGGGCTCTGTCATGGGAGCCGTCCGCGTTCCCTTGTGTGCCGCCGCGGCGGCGACGCTGATCGCGCTGTGCGGTCCCGCCGCCGTGGCCGACGACGGCCCGGACGACTCCAGCGGGACCTCGTTCCAGTTCGGCGGAGGCGGCGGAGGTGGCGGAGGCGGGGGTGACGGGGACCAGGACGGCGGCAGCAACAACCCCCTCCTGCAGTTCGGCAACAAGGGCGACGACGACGGCCAGGACAACGGCCGGCAGAACAACAACAACAACGACGATGACGATGACGACGACAGCGGGCGCGGCAACGGCGACAACAACAGCGACAACGACCACGAGGACTCGGGCCGCGACAACGGCGGCCGGGACGACTCCGGACGCGACGACTCCGGCCAGGAGGACAACGACCGCGGGGACAACGGCTCGGACAACGGCCCGGACAACGACGGCGGCACCGGCGGCACCGGCGGGATCGGCGGGATCGGCGGCACTGGAGGCATCGGCGGGACCGGCGGCACTGGGGGCGTCGGCGGTGTCGGGGGCGTCGGGGGCGTCGCCAGCGGCCCGGTGAAGATCACCCCCGGTACGGCCGGCCCCGGCGGCGACGTCGACGTCCGCACCGACCAGTGCGACCGCGCCAAGACCGGCACCGTCAGCTCCTCCGCGTTCGTCACCCCGGTCACACTCGCCCCGGCCAGCGACGGCGGGATGTACGCCTCCGCCGTGGTCCGCTCCGGGCTGACCCCGGGCTCCTACCGGGTCTCCATCACCTGCGACGGCAAGTCCCACGAGGGCACGCTGGAGGTCACCGAGGCCGCCTCCGGCTTCCCGTCCGCTCCGGTCCCCGCGGGCGGCGGCGCCATGGCGGCGCACCCGGCCGCGGCGGAGCAGCAGCAGCCGGGCGTGCCCGGCATCGTGGCGGCCGGGGTCCTGGCCGTGGCAGGGGCCGCGGGACTGGTCGTGCACCGTCGCCGCACCCGGGACTGACCCGGTGCAGGGACGTACGGTCGCGACCCTCGCGACCATCGTGGTGCTCGGCGCGGCGTGGCTGAGGGGGTACGTCCACCCGGGCCTGCCGGGCTCCGGGTCGGGCGCCCCCGCGCCCGCCGCGACCGCGGACGCCGGAGCCGCGGGGCGGCCCGCCCAGGTCTACGCGGCGCACACGCCGCTGTCCCCGGCGCGCCCCCTGCGGATCGACATCCCCTCGGCCGGCATCCACGCCAAGCTGGTGGAACGGGGGCTCACCGCCGACGGCGCGGTGGACCCGCCGCCGTTCACCACGCCGAACGTGGCCGGCTGGTACGGGCGCGGTCCCGCCCCCGGGGACGCGGGGGCGGCGCTGATCGTCGGGCACGTCGACACCCGCACCAAGGCGGCGGTCTTCTACGCCCTGAGCACGGTCACCCAGGGCGACCTGGTGGAGGTCACCCGCTCGGACGGCTCGGTCGCCGAGTTCGCCGTCGAGGGCGTGGAGATCGTCGACAAGACGGGCTTCCGCCCGGACCGGGTGTACGGCTCCGGGGTCCGCCCCGAACTGCGGCTGATCACCTGCGGCGGCACCTTCGACCACGCCACCCAGTCCTACTCGGCGAACGTCGTGGTGTACGCGGCGCTGACCGGCTCGCACACCCGGGCGTGACCGGCCCCGGCCCGACGGGGCGTCAGATGCCCAGGTCGCGGATGAGCTTGGCGACGTGGCCGGTGGCCTTGACGTTGTACCAGGCGTGCTCGACCTTGCCCTGCTCGTCGACGACGACGGTGGAGCGGATCACCCCGGTCACCACCTTGCCGTACAGCTTCTTCTCGCCGAAGGCGCCGTACGCCTCCAGCACCGACTTGTCGGGGTCGGCGAGCAGGGTGACCTTCAGGGACTCCTTCTCGCGGAACTTGGCCAGCTTCTCCGGCTTGTCGGGCGAGATCCCGATGACGTCGTAGCCGGCGCCCGCGAGCAGGTCGAGGTTGTCGGTGAAGTCGCAGGCCTGCTTGGTGCAACCGGGCGTGAGGGCGGCCGGGTAGAAGTACACGACGACCTTGCGGCCCGCGTGGCCGGCGAGGGAGACCTCGTTGCCGTCGGCGTCGGGAAGGGTGAAGGCGGGGGCGGTGTCGCCGGGCTGGAGGCGCTCGCTCATGGTGCAGTTCTCCGATTCGGGGTGCCGACGGGCATCGGCACGGACGGGCTGACAGACTGTCTGCACGGTACCGGTCGACAAGGACGATGGAGGCGGAGCAGTGTCGGATGGCAGGAGCCCTGCTCAGATCGAGGCGGACATCGCCCTCAAGCGGCAGGCGCTCGCCGCGACGCTGGACGAGATCGCGGTGCGGGTGCACCCCAGCACGATCGCGGCGGACGCCAAGGCGAAGGTCGCCTCCGCGGTGGACCGCACCGCGGGCCGTGCGTACGTGGCGGTCAACCGGGGTGTGACGGAGCTGCGGGGCCACTTCGTGGCGGAGGACGGCGCGCCGCGCGTGGAGCGCATCGTGCCGGTCGCGGTGGCGGCGGTGGCGCTGGTCGCCGTGGTGGCCGGGCTCTCACTGCGCCGGCGACGCCGGTAACGTCGTACCTGTGAGTTCGAATACGCATGACAAGCTGCCCATCCGCATGCTGCACGACCGCGTGCTGGTGCGCTCCGACGTCCCCGAGGGTGAGCGGCGCTCCGGCGGCGGCATCCTGATCCCCGCCACGGCGGCCGTCGGCAAGCGGCTCGCCTGGGCCGAGGTGGTCGCGGTGGGACAGAACGTACGGACCGTGGAGGTCGGCGACCGGGTGCTCTTCGACCCGGAGGACCGGGCCGAGGTCGAGGTGCGCGGCACGGCGTACGTGCTGATGCGTGAGCGGGACCTGCACGCCGTGGCGGCGGAGCGGCTGCAGGGCTCGGAGGACTCCACCGGCCTCTACCTCTGATTTGTTATCGTCGTGTTCGTCCCCTGACGAGACGCGCCGTACCAGGGCCCATGCAAAGACGACGCCCCCTGACCCCTTGAGGATCGTGGAGGTGCCCGTCGTGGCATGGGTCCTGTTGTGTGCCGCCGGCCTGCTCGAGGTCGGCTGGTCGATCGGCATGAAGTACACCGACGGCTTCACCCGGCTGTGGCCCAGCGTCGGCACGGGGCTCGGCATCGTGGCGAGCATGCTGCTGCTGTCGTACGCGGCCAGGACGCTGCCGATCGGCACCGCCTACGGGGTGTGGGTCGGGATCGGGGCGGCCGGCGCGGCGGTGCTCGGCATCGTCGTGCTGGGTGAGCCGGCGACCGCCGCCCGGATCTTCTTCATCTGCCTGCTGCTGGTGTCCGTGGTCGGCCTGAAGGCGACCTCGGGGCACTGACCTGCGCTGACCCAGGCCCGCGCTGGGCCGCACCGGGCGCCGTCGGGGGAACCCCGGCGGCGCCCGGCCCTGTGCCTACCCGAAATCGTCCCCGCCGCCGGGGTCGCCGTCCAGGCCGCCGATGGGCAGTCCGCCGCCCTCGGTGCCGCCGTCCTCGCCGGGGCTGGCCGGGCCGCTGGGCTCGGTCGGCGTCTCGCTGGTGGGCGGTTCCTCCGTGCCGGGCGGCTCGGAGGACTCCGGCGGGGCCGAGGCCGTCGGCGGGGCCCAGACTGCCCCTTTAAAAAAATTGACACGTCCAAAAACAAGGCCCG
>NZ_JARAVK010000343.1:0-7672 GCF_033792765.1 Streptomyces sp. PA03-6a
CACTCGAGGTGTATGCGGTGGAGGCGGGGGTATCCTCCGGGGCGGAAGAGGGGGGCCCATTCGTCTTCCGCGGCGGCGGTTGCGGATGTCATAGGCGGCCAGGGTGTCATGTGGGCGGGTCGGTTTGTGGCCCGGCTTGTGGTTCCGGGCTGCCCGGGTGTCTGTGTGCGGGTCGTTTGCGCCTGCGGGCGGCTACGCCGGGCTGCCCGGTGGTTATGTGCGGGTCCGTTGCGCCTGCGGCGGGCATCCCCCGCCCTCCCGCCCGATTGCCCGGCGCGGTCAATACGGGCCTGCGCTCCGTTGGGTTGGGGTCGGGGCCGCGCCGGCGCACGTCCTCAACGCTCGCGGTTTACGTCCGCATCATTCCGCGCCGGGTCCGCCGCTCGTCTCCCCCAGCCTTCGGCCGGGGGGACCCCCATGGGCGCACCCCGCCACACCCCCTCCGGTCGTGTGGGCGACTGACGGCCGGACGAGGTGGGGTAGCGGGCAGTCGTCCTACCCGCCGGCGTGCACACGGCCAGATGTCGGTTACCGGTCCAGGGCGGCGTCCGCGAGGGACTCGATGCGGGTGCGGAGGCCGTCTTGGGACGTGCCGCCGTCGAGGCGTTCGCCGGAGATGACGTAGGTGGGGGTGCCGGTGATGCCGATGGCCTTGCCCTCGGCCTGGTCGGCGTCGACGACGAGGAGGTGGCGCCCGTCGACGAGCGCGGTGTCGACCTCTTCCGCGTCGAGGCCCAGGTCCGCCGCGATCTCGACCAGCAGTGCCTCGCCGCGCTCGCCCAGCTCGTCCGTGCGGGCGAGGACCGCCTCCGCGTACTCCCAGCCGCGGCCCTGGGCGAAGGCCTCCTCCGCGGCCTGGGCGGCGGCGTAGGCGTGCTTGTGCTTCTCCAGGGGGAAGTGCCGCAGCTGGATCTCCAGGGCGTCGCCGTACCGCTCGCGCAGGGCGTGCAGGTCGGTGAGGGCGGTGGCGCAGTCGGGGCACTGGAGTTCGCACCAGTACTCGAGGACGACGGTGCGGGGAGTCGCTTCGTTCATGGGGCCAGTCTCCCACCGGGGGAGGAGCCGTCCCGGAGATCACCCTGAGGTTGCCGCCGGGCCGTGGCCCGCAGGTGGGGGACGGGTGCACGATGGAGCGAGCAGACCATTTCGGAGGAGCTCCGCATGCTGACCTCGACCGTGTGTGTCGCGCTGTCCGCGGCGGGCCTGGCGATCGCCCTGCTCACCGCCTACCGGCGCAGGTTCCGCAGGGCGACGATGATCGCGGCGGTGGCGCTGCTGCCCGTCGGCCTGTACATGACGGGCCTGGTGTCGCTGGCCGGGACCGTCGTCCGGGCCGTCGCCGACTGGGCGGCGGACCTGGTGTTCAAGCCGTCGGTGTGGGTGGGCTTCGCCGTGCTCGCCCTGTCGGGCGTGCTGTACTTCCTCGCCCGGGTATCGGGGCGCCGCAAGGGCGTCGCGGAGGCGAGCCCGGGCCGTGCGGTCGCGTCGGGCGCGGGGGCGCCGGCTCTGGCGCAGGGGAAGAAACCGGTCCCGAAGGCGGCGAAGACCGATCCCGACCTGGCCGAATTCGGTGAGATCGAGGAGATCCTCAAGCGCAGGGGGATCTGAGCGGCGTGTTGGTGGCAGGGGGTGGCGGCGTTACGTCATCATCGCCCTGGCGGACCTCAACTACCGCCCCCTGAGCGGGATTTGGTGTGTCCGGGGGCGTACGGTTGTGCGAGTTCGCGTCCCTCCGAGCACACCGTAAGGCCATGGAAGCCCAAGCAGACGACGACGAGCCCCGAGGCTGCCTGTTCGCGCTTTCCCAGCCGCCGCTCATGCTGTTCCTGACCGTGATCGGCAGTCTGCTCGCCTTCGGCGGGCTCTACGACCTCTGGCCGTTCTGAGCCGGCACGGCGACGGCCTCGCGGCGGCGCGCCCGGTACGCGGCGACGTGGAGCCGGTTGCCGCAGGTGCGGCTGTCGCAGTAGCGGCGCGAGCGGTTGCGTGACAGGTCGACGAAGGCGCGCCGGCAGTCCGGGGCGTCGCAGCGGCGCAGCCGCTCCCGCTCCCCGGCGACGAGGAGGAAGGCCAGTGCCATCCCGCAGTCGGCGGCCAGGTGGTCGGCGAGGGAGGCGCCCGGGGCGAAGTAGTGGACGTGCCAGTCGTAGCCGTCGTGGTCGGTCAGCCGGGGCGTGGTGCCGGCCTCGGCGACGAGCGAGTTGACCAGCGCCGCGGCCTCGGGCGTGGCGGGCGCGGAGAAGACCTGGGCGAAGAGCTGCCGTACGGCGCGCACCGCGACGAGGTCGTCCTCGTCGAGCGATCCCACATCACTGATCTCGTTGCGCTCCACGAAGGCGCGCAGCGCCGCGAGGTCGGCCAGACCCTCGCGGCCGTCACTCTCCGGTGTGGTGTTGATGAGATCCACCACGCAGTCGAGTGCGCACCTGGTGTCATGGTTGATCAGCACGGAATCGCTCTCTCCCTGGCCTGGTGGGTCGGGCGTTCCGGTGACTTTAGCGCGAGAGCCGCCGCCGTGGAGCGTGCTGCTCCCCGACGACGGCTCCGGCAGGTCGGGTCCGCGCCGTACCCCCGAGATGCGTACGGCGACGGACGGTCGGTGGACTCAGCTCTCGGCGAGGATGTGCGAGAGCTCGGTGTCCAGGTCGAAATGACGGTGTTCGGTGCCGGGGGGCACCGCGGCGTCGGTCCGCTTGAGGAACGACTCCAGGGCCCGCGCCGGGGCCTCGAGCAGCGCCTCCCCCTCCGGAGAGCTGAGGGCGATGCACACGACGCCCTGGCCGTGACTGCGGGACGGCCAGACCCGGACGTCGCCGGTGCCGGTGGGCCGGTGCAGACCTTCGGCGAGCAGGTCGCGGGCGAAGACCCATTCGACTGTCTCCTCGGCACCGGTGTGGAAGGTGGCGTGCACGGCGTAGGGATCGGCCGTGTCGTACCGCAAGCCCGCGGGTACGGGCAGTGACGATTCGCTCGACACAACGAGGCGCAGGTGCAGCTCGCAGCTGACCGTGGTGTTCATAAGCGCCAGGGCCTTTCGCTCAGTGTGCGCTCGGGGATTCGCACGTCGGCGAAATCGACATGCCACCTGCGGGGACGTTGTAAACCCCTCTGACGGGTTTGTGAGGGTTCCGGTACCTCGTCCGGCCGAGTTCTTTTCCTCCCCGGCGAGCCATTCCGGTGACGAAGTGGCTTCGGGTAAGTTTGGGAGCATGACTGCGGAGAGTGACGAGCGGGAGGTGGCCGTGGCCATGGATCCTGCGACCGTCGACAACGGGGACGGCGGGGACGCGGAGCCGGAGGGCTCCGAGCGCCCGCTGGGGTCGAGGGCGCCACGTTTCATCCGGCGCTCCCGCGCGCTGCACGTGAGCTGGCAGGTCGGGGTCTTCCTGGTGGGTCTGGCGATCGTCGGGACGGGCGTGGTCCTGCTCCCGCTGCCGGGGCCCGGCTGGGTGGTGATCTTCGCCGGCATGGCCGTCTGGGCGACCGAGTTCGTCTGGGCCCAGCTGGTGCTGCGCTGGACGAAGCGGAAGGTGACCGAGGCGGCACAGAAGGCGCTCGACCCGAAGGTGCGGCGGCGGAACCTGACGCTGACCGCCATCGGGCTGGTGATCATCGGCGTCCTCCTGGGCTACTACCTCTGGCGGTTCGGCTTCGTGATGCCGTGGAAGGCCGACCTGCACTGAGGGCGCACCGCCGCGATGGTCGGGGCACCCGCTGACATGCGGTAATGTTGTTCCCGCACCGGGGCGATTAGCTCAGCGGGAGAGCACTTCGTTCACACCGAAGGGGTCACTGGTTCGATCCCAGTATCGCCCACCCGGACCGAGGGCCCGGAAGCCGAGAGCGGCTTCCGGGCCCTCGTCGTCGTATCCGGCGTTCGTGTCGTTCCGGTGAGCGTGGGAAGCGCTTTCCGTCATTCTCCGCCTTAACCATTGACGCCTCGGCGGGGTCTCCCTACGGTTTCTCGGCAAGCGCTTGCCTTAATCGTTTCAGGCCCTCCGCGGGACGCGGGGTGGCGTCTGCCCGAAGGGGGCATGTCGTGGGCGTTCGACGGAGTGTGCGCGGGCCGTGGGGCCTCAGGGCCGCCGGGGCCGCGGTTGCCGCGCTGGCGCTGCTGGCGGCCGGCTGCGGGGGCGGCGGCGACCCGGACGGCGGGACCGTGACCATCCGCTACTCGTGGTGGGGTGCCCAGGACCGCGCCGAGCTGATCCGGAAGACGATCGCGCTCTTCGAGGAGGACCACCCGCACATCAAGGTCAAGACCGACTTCGCCGAGTACGCCGACTTCTGGAGCAAGTTCAACACCCAGGCCGCCGGCGGCAACGCCCCCGACGTCTTCCAGAACTCCGTCGCCTTCCTGCGCAAGTACGGCGAGAAGGACCTGCTGCTCGACCTCAACACCCAGGTCAAGGCCGGCAACCTCAGCATGGACGACTTCCGGGCCGGCCTGGAGAAGGCCGGCGAGGTCGACGGCAAGCTGCTCGGCGTCCCCGTCGGCGGCAACACCTTCGCCCTGGTCTACAACCCCGAGGCCTTCGAGCGCGTCGGCGTCACCCCCGCCGCCGGCTGGACGTGGGACGAGTTCGACACCGCCGTCCACAAGATCAGCGCCGCCGAGGGCGACCTCTACGGCGCCAGCGACAACGGCGGGGTCATGTACCTGTACGACCTCTACCTGCGTCAGAACGGCAAGGCGTTCTTCACCGCCGACAACGAGCTCGGCTTCACCGAGGCCGACCTCGGGCAGTGGTGGGGCGACCACTACGCCGACAACAAGGCGGGCGACCTGGTCCCGGCCAAGAAGAGCGAGCAGATCAAGCCCAAGTCCTCGGTCAGCGGCGACCTTTCCGCCGCCGAGTTCACCTGGGACAACTTCATCGTCCGCTACGCCGCCGAGACCGGCACCAAGCTCGCCCTGGCCCCGGTCCCGACCACCGACGGCACCAGGACCGGCCAGTACATCTCCTCGCTCATGCTCAGCGGCTCGGCCCGCACGCAGCACCCCGAGCAGGTCGCGGAGTTCATCGACTTCATGGTCCACGACCCCGAGGTCGGCAAGATCATGGGCTACAACCGCGGCGTCCTGCCCACGAACGCCCAGTTCGACGCGTACCGGCCGACCGGCGTCGACGCGCAGATCGCCGCCTACGAGAAGTCCGTGACCGGCGTCATCGAGCCGATCACCCCGCACCCGGCGGGCGCAGACGTCGCGGAAGCGGCCTTCCTGCGGATCTACGGCGACGTCGCCCTGGGCAAGACCTCGGTCGACGACGCCGTCACACAGTTCTTCGGCGAGGCGAAGACCGCGCTCGGCTCCTGAGGGGACATCCCGTGACGCGCACCCAGACCGCCGTGCCGGACGTCGCCGAGCGGCGCCGCACCCCGCAGGGCGGGCCCCCGGACGGCCGGCGGCGGGGACGCCGGGAGACCCTGGCCGGCTACCTGTTCCTGACCCCGTGGTGCGTCGGCGTCCTGCTGCTGACCCTGGGCCCGATGCTCGTCTCGCTCTACCTGGCCTTCACCGACTACAACCTCTTCGACCCCCCGAAGTGGATCGGGCTGAGGAACTTCCGCGACATGTTCGCCGACGACCGCTGGTGGCACTCGGTGCGCGTGACGCTGGAGTACGTACTGGTCGGCACCCCGCTCAAGCTCGCCGCCGCCCTCGCCGTGGCACTGCTGCTGGTCAGGCCCCGTCGCGGCCAGGGCTTCTACCGCTCCGCCTTCTACGCCCCGTCGCTGATCGGGGCGAGCGTCAGCATCGGCATCGTGTGGCGCTCGGTCTTCCAGGACGACGCCGTCGTGGACCGCGCGCTGCACCTCGCCGGCTGGGACGTCGGCGGCTGGGTCGGCGACCCGGACTGGTCGCTGCCCACCCTCGTCACCCTGACCGTCTGGCAGTTCGGCGCCCCGATGGTGATCTTCCTGGCGGGGCTGAAGCAGGTGCCGCAGGAGCTGTACGAGGCGGCGGAGGTCGACGGGGCCGGGGCTTGGCGGCGGTTCCGCTCCATCACCCTGCCCCTGATCTCGCCGGTGCTCTTCTTCAACCTGCTGCTCGAACTCATCCACTCCTTCCAGGTCTTCACCTCGGCAGTGGTCCTCGGGGGCAGCGGCGGCGGGGCCGGAGGCCCGGCCGACTCCCTGCTCGTCTACACCTGGTACCTGTACGAACAGGGCTTCCGCAACCTGCGCATGGGCTACGCGTCCGCCATGGCCTGGATGCTGATGCTGGGCATCGGCCTGCTGACCGCGCTGCTGTTCCGCACCCAGCGCAACTGGGTCCACTACGAGGACGGGACGGACGCCCGATGACCCCCGTCGCCACGGCCCGCCGCCGCACGGCACGCACCCTCGCCTGGCACGCGGGCGCCCTCGCCCTGCTCGCGGTGATCCTCTACCCGGTGGTGTGGCTGGTCGGCGCCTCGCTCAAGCCCGGCGACGAGATCGTCGGCAGCCTGGAACTGCTGCCCGGCCGCCCCATCGCCGACAACTACCGGCGGCTGACCCGCGGCATCGCCGACATCCCCGTCTCCACCTTCTTCACCAACTCGCTCGTCCTTGCCGTCGGTTCGGTGGTGGGCGTGCTCATCTCCTGCTCGCTGGCGGCCTACGCCTTCGCCAGGATCCGCTTCGCCGGGCGCAACCTGCTCTTCGCGGTCATGATCTCGACGCTGCTGCTGCCCTTCCAGGTGCTCATCATCCCGCAGTACGTGCTCTTCCAGAAACTCGGCCTGATCAACACTTACGTTCCGTTGCTGCTCGGGAAATACCTCGCCGCGGACGCGTTCTTCGTCTTTCTCATGGTGCAATTCATGCGCAATCTCCCGCGGGAATTGGACGAGGCGGCGCGCCTCGACGGCTGCGGACATCTGCGCATCTATTGGAGCATCGTGCTCCCTTTGTGCCGGCCCGCCCTCATCACGAGCGCCATCTTCACGTTCATCTGGTCCTGGAACGACTTCATCGGGCCCCTGCTGTACCTGAACGAGCCCGACAAGTACACGGTCTCGCTCGGGCTGAAGATGTTCATCGACCAGGACAGCGTGGCCGACTACGGCGGCATGGTCGCCATGTCGCTGGTCGCCCTCCTGCCCGTGCTCCTCTTCTTCCTCGCCTTCCAGCGCCACCTGGTCGAGGGAGCGGCGACCTCCGGACTGAAGGGCTGAGGCCCGTGACGTCTGGCGGTGCCCGTACTGCTGTGGGCCGGTTCGCGCTGTTCGCCGAGTGCCTGCTGACCGGGGTGTGGCTGGTGGCCGCCGCGCTGCCGCTGGTCACCGCGCTGCCCGCGTTCGCCGCCGCCTGCGGGCACCTGCGGCGGCACCTGGACGGGGAGCGGTCCACATGGCGCGACTTCGTGGCGGACACCGCGGCCGCGACCCGCGCCGGGTGGCGCTGCACGCTGCTGTGGTGGGGCGGGCTCGCGCTGCTCGGGCTCGACCTGGCGGTGGCCCGTTCCGGGATGCCCGGTGGGGGAGCGTTCACGTGTGCCGGCGTCCTGGCCGCGGTCGCGCTCGTGGTCACGGGGATTCGCGCGGCTGCGCTCTGGCGGCCCGGGGAGAGCGGCCGTGGTGCGGCCGGCCGTGCGGTGCGGCGCGTCGTGGGCGACCCCGGGGGGACGCTCCACCACAACCAGGGTTCCAACGACTGTAACCCCCACCCCGCAGGGGCCACC
>NZ_JARAVK010000344.1:0-7536 GCF_033792765.1 Streptomyces sp. PA03-6a
CTTCATCGCAGACCTACCCGTCAGTTCCTTCATCCACCCTGCCGGCCTGCCCATCACACCTCCGCAGTCGAGGTGTTGCGACGACCGGTTGAATCCGCCCAATACACCTCGATCGCGTTCACCGAGCGCCTGGCCGAAGCCGGCATCGCACCCTCGATCGGGACCGTCGCCGACGCGTATGACAACGCCCTGGCCGAGTCTGCGATCGGCCTGTTCAAGACCGAACTCATCAACCGCAACAAGCCCTGGAAGACCTTCACCGACGTCGAGTTCGCCACTGCCGAGTGGATCGACTGGTACAACCACCAGCGCCTACACGGAGCCCTCGGCCACACCACCCCAGCCGAGTACGAAGACGCCTACCATCACCAACACACCCACGCCGACGAACCCGTCAGCGCGTGACATCCCGCTCGACACCAAACCCGGAGCGATTCAGTCGGCGGCAGCACCGGCTGGGGCAGCGCCAACGCGGTCGGGACCGCCGAGTATCTACCCGGATACGGCGAGCCAGACGCCACGGAGATTGACTGGTTGACCGTGAGCGCCAAGAAGATCACCATTCCCGCCCACTCGGCAGTCACCGTCCAGCTCACGTTGGACGCCTCACTGCCCAACACCAGGAAGCCCGGTACCTACACGGCCGTACTCAACCTCACCCACAACACCCCCTACGTCCTGGCTCCCATCACCGTCAGCATGAGCGTGAAGGCCGGCTCCAAGCACCGCGGCAAAACCGCACAAGGATGAGCAGCCCCGGTGCCGGTACCTGGTTGGGTACCGGCACCGGGTAGGGTTTCACAGGCACGGAACCGTGTTCCCGAAGGACATATAGGCTCCGGGAGCTGGCACATGGGGCGTCGTCACCATTGGTGACGCGGTCACGGTCACGGTCACGGTCATGAGGTGGCCTCCCCGACCGGTGGTCGGGGTTGACGCCGGTTGTTGTCGCCTTCAGGGGACCGCTTCGTACACGACTTCGCCCCTTCCGGCATCGAGGCGGGGCGGGGAGCGGTCATCTGCGGGGGTTGCCCCATGGCCACGCGTTGGTCGGCAGGCATCGACAAATTCCATGACGTCGACACACTTGCGCGCGCCTGGGATTCACCAGATCGCTCGTGCGCCAGCCGCCCGACTCAAGCGACGGTGACTATGCGCGACAGACGGTGAAGGCTGTCGTTCAGCGCCTGGTAGACGACGTCCTGCGGCGGCGCGATGCTCTCGTCGGAGAACGACAGGTGGATGGTGACCTCGCTGGTCCGCTTGTCGGTCCGGTCCACCTGCAGCCAGCCCGCGTAGCGGTCGTCCTCAATGGTGCCCCATTCCAGCCGTTTGTGCGTGCGGTCGGCCCGGAAGAGCGCGGCCACGTCCCGTCCGGTGTCGTCGTCGTGCACGGTGACGGCGGGCGGTTGGGCGGGGTGGGCGTGCAGCTCGTCGGGGAGCCAGGACTCGATGCGGCCGAGGTCCTCCGCCCGGTCGAAAACGCGGTCCGCGGAGGCTGTCATGTTCATGGAGCGCTCGAACTCACTTACGACGATCCCACCCCTCAGGGGGAGACTTCGAGTGTCCCTCCGCCTCCTGGAGGCGGCCACGCGGCACCTTCCCGGAGCGGCGGGCCAGGTCGGATATTTACAGGACTGTGAAACCAGGTGTCCAAGTCCGCGCGTGCGTGATCGGACCGGGTGCACGCGGCGGGCCAACATACTGGCAACTGCGTCATGGCGCGCTCACCTTTGAGTATCCCCTCGTGGGGGCGTCACCACCTTCCGTCGCTGCCGATCAGTGTCAATGCCCGGGCTGGCAACCGCACGTTCCTGGCCACGGTGTCGGAAATTGGTATGTTAGTGTTTTTTGGCCAGTAAAATCAGCTGCCGCCAAGGTTGGCGCTCACTTTCTATCCAGTTGACCATTCGGTTGTTATAGGGTTGTATGTGAAGATCAATCCTTAGCCTTCGATGTCGGTTTCTTCGTGGAATCATCGAGAATGCCGAACGCGGGGCTTCTATCGGATAGGACAATCTGTGCGCAAAAGATTTGCGCGTCTTGCAGCCTCGGGCGCAGCTGTTGCCGGTATTGTGGCGACAGTAATCCTTGGCGGGGTCGGTAGCGCATCTGCCTCTGGTACTGGTGGAGCTGTTGGCGTTACCCCTGGTGGATCTGGTGGGGCTGTCGGCGTCACCCCTGGCGCCGGTGATGGGTCGATTCCCGGCATTGCTCCCGCCTCACAGCTGGTTCCCGCGGGTTATGTAAAGCTGTGTGCCAGGGGAACCTACTCGGTGTTCATCGTGCCGTCTGGGGGGTACGCGTCGACGACTCTCGCTCCTGCTGGAGGACCGTGCTGGTACGGCCACCTGGGTAACCCCAAGGGCTTCACGACGTTCAAGATCATGGGCAAGTACAACACGTCTGCCGATACGTTTCTAATCGAAACTATCACCTACAACTCGGCGTGGGGTCTCGGCGTCACCGCCAAGGGCACCACGGCGAACAAGGGCGCTGACGCATACATCGATCTGTGGTAATAATCTCCGCAGAATTGCATTTCTGTGAGCGTAGTATTCTGGGCTAGAAGTCCCAGCGATCCGCGCTCCCGAAGGTGCGCCTGCATCGGGAAACGGCTGGTGCAGGCGCACCGCGAGGAGTCCTGGCAGCTAGCTCCCCCGCGCAACTGCCTTCGACGCCGCTGGGGCTCACGGAGCTTGATCGTCGCGGATTTCGTTTGGATGAGGGATCGCAGGGTGGTGGGCAGACGCTCAACGGCAGGCGTTCGCGGGCGAATCCGGATGGAGGCCGCCGAGCGTTTGCCGAGGACGCCTCCAGCGCGGAAGTCGCCCAAAGGCTTCCGGGTGAGTGTGCGTTTGACGCAGAGCTGGCCCCGGGCAGGACGCCGCCACCGTTGAACTGCGGTCGCCGGGGTCGGTGTCCTTGTCGAAGCGGAGCGACAGGCTGTTCGCAGCGCTTGAGGACGAACCGGCCAAGGGACTGGCGCGCACAGTTAACAAGCCGCTTCGAACTGGAAGTCCGGGGAGCTCGACCAGTGGCTGAGTGTTCTGGACAGTCCGCTACGGCCTTGGGTCTCTTTGGGCACTGTGACGTCCGACCGGTTCAGCGACGGGCGGGTGTCACACCCACGGCACGCCCAGCTTCTGTAGGGCGGCGCGCTCGTCGGGAGTGAGCTTGTCGCGGCGGGTCTTGATGTTGCTGCACCACACGCCCAGTCTCAGCTGGTGTACCTGGTCTCCGACGATGATTCGTTCCAGGTGTCCTCGTGCTACCACCTGCGTTCCTTCCCTGGCGATGTACTGGGCGAGGGCGGTCAGGTCGCGCTGGAAGCCCTCGGAGGTCCTTCCAGATTGCTTCCTCGCTTCATCGACCGGCGTCAGGATGGGCTGCTCGGCGGGCGTAACACCCAGTGAGATGAGCCGTTGTTGCTGCTCGCCGTTCAATTGGGCCCAGTTCCTGGACTGCCGTACCAGCCACGCTCCGAGGTCATCCCCGTTGAAGGTGACGCCGGGTTCGATGCCGGCGACAGTGCCGTCGGGCTCGGTCTCTGCCAGATCCCGCAGGACCGCATAGTGGCGTTGGCAGTCCAGTGGCCAGGGGCAGTCCCAGTCCGGGTCAATGGTGGCGAGCTGTGTTGCTCGGGTTTCTGCGCGGTCGGTGTTTTTACCGAGGCCGCCTTCGCGGCGGAGGTTGGCCAGGTGTTTCCCGATGGGTGCGGTCTGGCCGTCGGGGCTGTCACTCCATAGCGCGTCTTGTCGGGGGGCGAGGTGTCCGTGGGCGCGGTGGAAGGCATGGAAGATGGCGAGTTTGGTTTCCCAGGCTTGGTCGCCGGGTTCCCAGACCATGCCGGCCTCGTCGAGCAGCGTCTTGCGGTGTTCTTCCAGCTCCCCGGCCCGCAACGCTTTTCGCTGCTGATGTACCCACCTTCCCATGGGAAAGTTCTTTGTCACGCCGACCTCGGTCTGCGTGTCATACGGGACCGCGTGCAGGCCGGTGATGCTGTTTTCGGCCCGCCAGCGGCGGAGGGCTTGGTAGCCTTCGAGCCAGACCAGGGATTCGGGCCGGTAGACGCGGGTACGCAGGAATGCCGCGACGGTGGCGGGATCACGGGGGCTGGAGAAGTGCAGCAACGCCGACTCCGCTGCTCCCTGGCCACCGTCGGCCTGCTCCCGGCTTCTGTGGCCGGCACCGCCTTCCCCTGGACCGCCGGTGGTGCCGATGATCTGCCCATCTGCGTTGCGCATGACGTGGACCGTGCGCGCTCCGCTGCTGAATGCGCGGTTGGCGAGTTGCTCGACGAGATGTTCGTCGTGTGAGCGCAGCCCCTGGAGGACGGCGACCAGAGGTCGGTACGACGCTGAGGCGATCATGTTGCCGGGGTCTTCACCGGGCTGCAGGAAGACCGGGACGATGATCCGCGCAGTTTCTGTTGCGCCGTCGGGGTTGGGCCGCAGTGCGCGGCCGATGTTCTGGACGATCTCCACCTGCGACCCGCGGGTGTCTGCGAAGCACACGGCTTCGACGCCACGGGTGCCCACAATGTCGACGCCTTCCCCGAGGACCCGGACACTGGCGAGGAACGCCCGGTGCACCTTGCGCCCTTGGTCGTCGATACCGTTCGCGAACTGCTGGAGCACCTCGCGTCGCTCGGATACGAGGTGGTTGCCGCACAGCCACTGCGCCCACACGCGGTCAGGGGCGACGTGCCGGTGCGGTGTGAGCTTGTAGGACTGGGCGCCGATGGCCGAGGCCGGCAGGGCCTTGGCTTCGGCCAGGGCTGCTCGGTCGCCTTGCTCGTATACAGCTCGGCTGTCGTCTGGGGAAGTTTCGCAGCGAACGCCGCGGGCTCTTCCACGCGCTGGTGGAACGTCATCACGGTACGGAGGTCGTGTGCTGCGGCGTGTTCGAGCAGGGCGGTCTGCAGCAGCGCGAGGCGCCGGCCGCGTACTGCCTCTTCGGGAGCGTCGAGGGTGAGGTCGGGGTCCTGGATCTCCAGGACGTCGATCTCGAAGCCGGAGAGGATGCCGCGTTCGACCGCTTCGGACAGGCCCAACTCGTAGATCCACTGGCCGTAGGTGCCGGCCGGATCGTCCCTCATGGAGGCGACCTCCAGCTCGCTCCCGTCCTTACCGACCGGAGGCCGTGGGGCGGCCAGAATCCGCGGGGTTGCGGTCATGTAGAGCCGATAGGAGACCGGGATGCGGGCGTTGTCGTGGATCGCGGCCCACGCCCGCCCCAAATCCCTTGCCGTGCCGTGCGCCTCGTCCACGACCGCCAGGTCGAAGCCGTCCATCCGCTGCCCATACAGGCGTTGTCCGCCCGCCAAAGCGGCCTCCAGCGGCCCACGCACACGACCCAGGCCCGACGCGTCCTCGATGTCATCGCGGTCCACCAGCGACGCGTACGTGGCCAGCACGACCACCGGCCCCGACCCGGCCCACAGCGCCAGCTGAATCGGGTTCGTGGTCGTGCGGACCCCGAGCTACTCCAGGAGCTCGTCGCCTTCCAGAGAGCACACGCCGATCATGGACCCGTGATGCCCGACCCTGCGCCAGGTTTGCGCGGTCTGCACGAGCAGATCGAGAGTGGGGACCATGACCAGGATCCTGTCCGTCCGGAACAGGTCCAGCGCCGCCCGCGCGGCGGTGATCGTTTTCCCTGACCCGGTGGCCGACACCAAGGTCGCCCGTGCCCCGTCAGCAGGCACGGAAGAGCGTGCGGGGAAGCCCACCCACCGGCGGATCCGCGTCTGTGCGTCGACCTGGTGCTCTCGAAGCTGCACACCGCGCACGCCCGCTCCTCCGCCCGACACAGCCAATGCCTCACCGACTGCCGTCCTGCCCGAACCATCATTATCTCGGCTGCTGGAACGGCGACGGGCAAGCCCGATGCGCGACACGGTACCGGCCAGGTCCCACTCCACCTCACGGTCGACTTCCTGCTTGCACCCCGGCCTCGCCTGCTCACCAGGGCACTCTGCACCCCCAGCTTGGCGGCGTTGGTGGTGGGTCCGGTCCTCGATCCGCAGCTCCCCCAAGCCGGGGGAGACCCTCATTGACTGCGTGCCCCCGGGAGCTCCCTTCAGACCTCCGGCAGGTCACGGTTGACATCCTCTCCGCCCTAACGGGCGGAGATTCCCGCCTGCCTGCCGGTGGTCACCGGCTGGGGCTTCGGGTGGGTTTCTGTTTCTTCGCGCTGCGCCGGTACGAGGATCAGAGGTAGATACCCGAAACCCTGCAGTGTCGTGCTTCCACGGAAGGAGGCCGTCCCAGGTCCGAGCGACCGGCCGCATCCCGGCAGCGTCTTCCTGGCGCGTGAAGTACACAGTTGTATGCATGAGTGAGACGTGCCGATCACCGACGCGCGTGCTTGGTTCGCTTTGCTGGTTCGCCGGGCTTCCCACGCTCGTGAGCGGATCACGATCACCGACCATGGACAACCCGCCGCGGTGCTGATCAACCCCCAGGAGTTGGCTGACACCGAGGATGCCCCGGCCACTGGCCCAGTACCGGGCCCAGCAGGCTGCCAGTGAGACCTCCCGTGTGCCGTATAACCAGGTCCGTGCGCGGCTCGGTCTGGGCCCAGCTTCTCGACCTGGACGATCGTCTGGGACGAGCGGACCATCGACGCCGCCCGGTTCCTCAAGGACGACCCCGACGGCCTGCACCAGCTGAAGGAAGGCGTCGATCTGCTTGCCGACCAGCTACACCTCCCAGCAGCGTCGAGTACGGCTCATCGGACCTGCGACGGATGCATGTGGGACGCTACCGGCTGATGTGCGAGATCACCGAGGCCACCGTCACGATCCACATCGGCCAGACGGGCTGACCTTGCCATGCGTCCGGGACACCACCACACATTGCGCCGCCCGAGTGCGGTGATGCATCGTGACGTCAGACCGAGACTGGGCGGGCATGATGACCGGACTGGGACCCCCGCCCCCCATGACTTGCCGAACCTCTGGGAGCTGCCCGAGGTGACCGGCTTGTTGTGGGTGTCGGGAGGGCGTCGTCATCCGTGCCGCGCTCCGGCTTGCGTAGCCGGTTGCAAGTCGCCATGTGCGCCAGATACCACACAATCCAGCAGGTTCAGGCGCACCATCGCAACAAATGGAAGGACCGCTGATGGGAATGCTCGGGGAGAGTCTTGACCGCGCCGTGCAAGGCGCCTTCACCCGCCGCATCCCCAAAACGGCCCCCGCTCAAATGCGTTACCTCGTCAAACAGCTCAAGGGCACCCGGGCCGTCGCCCAGCTATTGGGGGTCTCGCAGCGGACCGTGGAGCGCTACGTCAAAGACCAGATCAAACACCCTCGCAGCGATCTCGCTGGCCGCCTGGAACGTGAAGTACGCCAGCGGTGGCAGCCACATGTCCGCGCCCGCGCCAAGCAGGCTGCGGCCACGACCGGCGGCATCGTCATCGACACCGGTGCCCGGGCCTTGTCCCTGTGGGATGGACACCTGTTCGTGTTGTTATGCGGCGAGTGTCAGGGTAGCTGACTGCCTCTCGTAGGCGATCGGTGACTGTTGTCCG
>NZ_JARAVK010000345.1:0-7506 GCF_033792765.1 Streptomyces sp. PA03-6a
GGCCTGCCCGGGAGACGTGGCGTGCCGCCACCCAGTCCGCCCCCCGCACGCATCCTCCGGAGTGACCCGATGAAGCGCCACCTGATCTCGGCCGCCGACCTCACCCGTGACGACGCCCTCCTCGTGCTCGACACGGCGGAGGAGATGGCCCGCGTCGCCGACCGCCCCATCAAGAAACTGCCGACCCTGCGCGGCCGTACGGTCGTCAACCTCTTCTTCGAGGACTCGACCCGCACCCGCATCTCCTTCGAGGCCGCCGCCAAGCGCCTGTCGGCCGACGTCATCAACTTCTCCGCCAAGGGCTCCTCGGTGTCCAAGGGCGAGTCCCTGAAGGACACCGCCCTCACCCTGGAGGCCATGGGCGCCGACGCCGTCGTCATCCGCCACCACATGTCCGGCGCCCCGCACCGGCTGGCGTACTCCGACTGGATCGGCGGCAGCGTGGTCAACGCCGGCGACGGCACCCACGAGCACCCCACGCAGGCCCTGCTCGACGCCTTCACCATGCGCCGCCACCTGTCCGGCCCCGGCCGCGACCTGGCGGGACGCCGCATCACCATCGTCGGCGACGTGCTGCACAGCCGGGTGGCCCGCTCCAACGTGCTGCTGCTGGGCACGCTCGGCGCCGAGGTCACCCTGGTGGCGCCGCCCACCCTGCTGCCGATCGGCGTCGAGAACTGGCCCTGCGAGGTCTCCTACGACCTGGACGCGGTGCTCGCCAAGTCCGACGCCGTGATGATGCTGCGCGTCCAGCGCGAGCGCATGAACGCCGCCTTCTTCCCCACCGAGCGCGAGTACTCCCGCCGCTACGGCCTCGACGGCCTGCGCATGGCCGCGCTGCCCGAGCACGCCGTCGTCATGCACCCCGGCCCGATGAACCGCGGCATGGAGATCACCGCCGAGGTCGCCGACTCGCCGCGCTGCACCGCGGTCGAGCAGGTGAAGAACGGCGTCAGCATCCGCATGGCCGTCCTGTACCTGCTGCTCGGCGGCGCCGAGCCCGCCGTCTCCGCCCCCGCCCCCGCCCGCACCGAGGAGAACAACCAAGCATGAGCGCGACCCCGAAGACGCTGATCCGCGGCGCGAGGATCCTCGGCGGAGAGCCGCAGGACGTCCTGATCGACGGCGAGACCATCGCCGAGGTCGGCCCGGACCTGACCGCCCCCGAGGGCGCCACGGTGGTCGAGGCCGGGGGCAAGGTCCTCCTGCCGGGCCTGGTCGACCTCCACACGCACCTGCGCGAGCCCGGTCGTGAGGACTCCGAGACCGTCCTCACCGGCACGCGGTCGGCCGCCGCGGGCGGCTACACCGCCGTCCACGCGATGGCCAACACCTTCCCCGTCGCCGACACCGCCGGCGTCGTCGAGCAGGTCTGGCGCCTCGGCCGCGAGCACGGCTACTGCGACGTCCAGCCGGTCGGCGCCGTCACCGTGGGCCTGGAGGGCAAGAAGCTCGCCGAGCTCGGCGCGATGGCCGACTCCGCCGCCGGTGTGCGGGTCTTCTCCGACGACGGCAAGTGCGTCGACGACGCCGTGATCATGCGCCGCGCCCTGGAGTACGTGAAGGCCTTCGACGGCGTCGTCGCCCAGCACGCCCAGGAGCCCCGGCTGACCGAGGGCGCCCAGATGAACGAGGGCCTCGTCTCCGGCGAGCTGGGCCTGACCGGCTGGCCTGCCGTCGCCGAGGAGTCGATCATCGCCCGTGACGTGCTGCTCGCCGCGCACGTCGGCTCCCGCGTGCACATCTGCCACCTGTCCACGGCCGGCTCGGTCGAGATCGTCCGCTGGGCCAAGTCCAAGGGCTGGGACGTCACCGCCGAGGTCACCCCGCACCACCTGCTCCTCACCGACGAGCTGGTGCGCACCTACAACCCGGTCTACAAGGTCAACCCGCCGCTGCGCACCGAGGCCGACGTCATGGCGCTGCGCGAGGCGCTCGCCGACGGCACGATCGACTGCGTCGCCACCGACCACGCCCCGCACCCGCACGAGGACAAGGACTGCGAGTGGGGCGCGGCGGCCATGGGCATGATCGGCCTGGAGACCGCGCTGTCGGTCGTCCAGCACGCCATGGTGGACACGGGCCTGCTCGACTGGGCCGGCGTCGCCGACCGGATGTCGTTCCGTCCCGCGGAGATCGGCCGGCTCTCCGGCCACGGACGGCCCGTCTCGGCTGGTGAGCCCGCGAACCTCACCCTGGTCGATCCGGCATACCGTGGTGTGGTGAATCCCGCGGGCTTCGCCTCCCGCAGCCGCAACACCCCGTACGAGGGTCTGGAGCTGCCGGGCCAGGTGTTCGCCACCTTCCTGCGGGGCAAGGCGACGGTCATGGACGGGAAGCTCTCGTGACACCTCTGGTACTCATCGCGGCGGAGGGGAAGCACTCCGCCGAGGTCACCGACTGGTCGGCCCGCATCGGCTGGGTCGTCGGGCTGCTGCTGTTCATCGCCCTCGTCTACTGGCTGATGCGCCAGGGCTGGAAGTGGCGCGGCACCCTCCAGAGCGACCTGCCCGCCCTGCCCACCGCCCCCGAGGAGCCCGGCGAGCCCCGGCTCACCCTGCTGACGACGAGTGGCCGCTACCACGGCAGCACCACCGCCGGGCAGTGGCTGGACCGCATCGTCGCCCACGGGCTGGGCGTGCGCAGCCGGGTCGAGCTCACCCTCACCGACCGGGGGCTGGACGTCCGGCGCACCGGCGCGCCGAGCTTCTTCGTCCCGGCCGCGGACCTGCGCGGCGCACGCCTCGACAAGGGCATCGCCGGCAAGGTCCTCACCGAGGGCGGCCTGCTGGTGGTCACCTGGGCGCACGGCGACCGGCTGATCGACTCCGGCTTCCGCTCGGACCACGCCGCCGGGCACGCCGCGTGGGTCGAGGCCCTGAACACTCTCACGCACGACCAGGAAGGCGCACGATGACGACCTCCACCCAGCGGCCCGCGAGGGTCCCTGCCGTACTCGTCCTGGAGGACGGCCGCACCTTCCGCGGCCGCGCCTACGGGGCCGTGGGGGAGACCTTCGGCGAGGCCGTCTTCTCCACCGGCATGACCGGCTACCAGGAGACCCTGACGGACCCGTCGTACCACCGCCAGGTCGTCGTCATGACCGCCCCGCACGTCGGCAACACCGGCGTCAACGACGAGGACCCGGAGTCCTCCCGCATCTGGGTGGCCGGTTACGTCGTCCGCGACCCCGCCCGCGTACCGTCCAACTGGCGCTCCCGTCGCACCCTGGACGAGGAGCTGACCCGCCAGGGCGTCGTCGGCATCAGCGGCATCGACACCCGGGCGCTGACCCGGCACCTGCGCGAGCGCGGCGCGATGCGCGTCGGCATCTTCTCCGGCGACAAGGCGCGGACCGACGAGGCCGCGCTCCTGGCCGCGGTCCAGGCCAGCCCCCAGATGAAGGGCGCCGACCTGTCGGCCGAGGTCGCCACCAAGGAGCCGTACGTCGTCCCGGCGGTCGGCGAGAAGAAGTTCACCGTCGCCGCGATCGACCTCGGCATCAAGGGGATGACCCCGCAGCGCATGGCCGAACGTGGCATCGAGGTGCACGTGCTGCCCGCCGGCGCCACCCTGGACGAGGTCTACGCGGTCAACCCCGACGGCGTGTTCCTCTCCAACGGCCCCGGCGACCCGGCCACCGCCGACCTGACCGTCATCCAGGGCGTCCTGGAGCGCAAGACCCCGCTGTTCGGCATCTGCTTCGGCAACCAGCTGCTCGGCCGCGCCGTCGGTTTCGGCACCTACAAGCTGAAGTACGGCCACCGCGGCATCAACCAGCCGGTGCAGGACCGTTCCACCGGCAAGGTCGAGGTCACCGCCCACAACCACGGCTTCGCCGTGGACGCGCCGCTCGACCAGGTCAGCGACACCCCGTACGGGCGGGTCGAGGTCTCCCACGTGTGCCTCAACGACGACGTGGTCGAGGGCCTGCGCCTGCTCGACACCCCCGCCTTCAGCGTCCAGTACCACCCCGAGGCCGCCGCGGGTCCGCACGACGCCGCGTACCTGTTCGACCGCTTCGTGAAGCTCATGGAGGGCCAGCGTGCCTAAGCGCACCGATATCCAGTCCGTCCTGGTCATCGGCTCCGGCCCGATCGTCATCGGCCAGGCCGCCGAGTTCGACTACTCCGGCACCCAGGCCTGCCGCGTCCTGCGCGCCGAGGGCCTGCGCGTGATCCTGGTCAACTCCAACCCGGCCACGATCATGACCGACCCGGAGATCGCCGACGCCACCTACGTCGAGCCGATCACCCCCGAGTTCGTCGAGAAGATCATCGCCAAGGAGCGCCCCGACGCGCTCCTGCCCACCCTGGGCGGCCAGACCGCGCTCAACACCGCGATCTCGCTCCACAAGGCGGGCATCCTCGACAAGTACGGGGTCGAGCTGATCGGCGCCAACGTCGAGGCCATCAACAAGGGCGAGGACCGCGACCTGTTCAAGGACGTCGTCGAGGCCGTCCGTGCCAAGATCGGCCACGGCGAGTCCGCCCGCTCGGTCATCTGCCACACCATGGACGACGTCCTCGCCGGCGTCGACACCCTCGGCGGCTACCCCGTCGTCGTCCGCCCCTCCTTCACCATGGGCGGCGCCGGCTCCGGCTTCGCCCACGACGAGGAGGAGCTGCGCCGCATCGCCGGCCAGGGCCTGACGCTCTCCCCGACCACCGAGGTGCTCCTGGAGGAGTCCATCCTCGGCTGGAAGGAGTACGAGCTGGAGCTGATGCGCGACAAGCACGACAACGTCGTGGTCGTCTGCTCCATCGAGAACTTCGACCCCATGGGCGTGCACACCGGTGACTCCATCACCGTCGCGCCCGCGATGACGCTGACCGACCGCGAGTACCAGATCCTGCGTGACGTCGGCATCGCCGTCATCCGCGAGGTCGGCGTCGACACCGGCGGCTGCAACATCCAGTTCGCCGTCAACCCCGAGGACGGCCGGGTCATCGTCATCGAGATGAACCCGCGGGTCTCCCGCTCCTCGGCGCTCGCCTCCAAGGCGACCGGCTTCCCGATCGCCAAGATCGCCGCCAAGCTCGCCGTCGGCTACACCCTCGACGAGATCCCCAACGACATCACCGAGCAGACCCCGGCCTCCTTCGAGCCGACGCTCGACTACGTCGTCGTCAAGGTGCCGCGCTTCGCCTTCGAGAAGTTCCCCGCCGCCGACGCCACCCTCACCACCACCATGAAGTCGGTCGGCGAGGCCATGGCCATCGGCCGCAACTTCCCCGAGGCGCTGCAGAAGGCGCTGCGCTCCCTGGAGAAGAAGGGCAGCCAGTTCGCCTTCACCGGCGACCCGGGCGACAAGGGCGAGTTGCTGCTCGCCGCCCGGCGCCCCACCGACGGCCGGATCAACACCGTCATGCAGGCGATCCGGGCCGGCGCCACCCCGCAGGAGGTCTTCGACGCCACGAAGATCGACCCCTGGTTCGTGGACCAGCTCTTCCTGATCAAGGAGATCGCCGACGAGCTCGCGGCCGCCGACAAGCTCGACCCCGAGCTGCTCGCCGAGGCCAAGCGGTACGGCTTCTCCGACGCCCAGCTCGCCGCGGTCCGCGGCCTGCGCGAGGACGTCGTCCGCGAGGTCCGCCACGCGCTGGGCGTCCGGCCGGTCTACAAGACGGTCGACACCTGCGCCGCCGAGTTCGCCGCCCGCACCCCGTACTTCTACTCGTCCTACGACGAGGAGAGCGAGGTCGCGCCGCGCGAGAAGCCCGCGGTGATCATCCTGGGGTCCGGTCCCAACCGCATCGGCCAGGGCATCGAGTTCGACTACTCATGCGTCCACGCCTCCTTCGCGCTGAGCGACGCGGGCTACGAGACTGTCATGGTCAACTGCAACCCCGAGACCGTCTCCACCGACTACGACACCTCCGACCGGCTCTACTTCGAGCCGCTCACCCTGGAGGACGTCCTGGAGATCGTCCACGCCGAGCAGCAGGCCGGCCCCGTCGCGGGCGTCATCGTCCAGCTCGGCGGCCAGACCCCGCTCGGCCTGGCCCAGGCCCTGAAGGACAACGGCGTGCCGGTCGTCGGCACCTCGCCCGAGGCCATCCACCTCGCCGAGGACCGCGGCGCCTTCGGCCGCGTCCTGGACCGGGCGGGCCTGCCCGCCCCCAAGCACGGCACCGCCACCACCTTCGAGGAGGCCAAGGCCATCGCCGACGAGATCGGCTACCCGGTCCTGGTGCGGCCCTCGTACGTGCTCGGCGGCCGCGGCATGGAGATCGTCTACGACGAGACCCGCCTCGCCGCGTACATCGCCGAGTCCACCGAGATCGGCCCGGACCGCCCGGTGCTGGTCGACCGCTTCCTCGACGACGCCATCGAGATCGACGTCGACGCGCTCTACGACGGTCACGAGCTCTACCTCGGCGGCGTCATGGAGCACATCGAGGAGGCCGGCATCCACTCCGGCGACTCCGCGTGCGCCCTGCCCCCGATCACCCTCGGCGGCCACGACGTCAAGCGGCTGCGCGCCTCCACCGAGGCCATCGCCAAGGGCGTCGGCGTCCAGGGCCTGATCAACATCCAGTTCGCCCTGGCCGGGGACATCCTCTACGTGCTGGAGGCCAACCCGCGCGCCTCCCGCACCGTGCCCTTCACCTCCAAGGCGACGGCGGTCCCGCTGGCCAAGGCGGCCGCCCGCATCTCGCTCGGCGCCACCATCGCCGAGCTGCGCGCCGAGGGCCTCCTCCCGGCCCACGGCGACGGCGGCACCCTGCCGCTGGACGCGCCGATCTCCGTCAAGGAGGCCGTGCTGCCCTGGAGTCGCTTCCGCGACGTGCACGGCCGGGGCGTCGACACCATCCTCGGCCCGGAGATGCGCTCCACCGGCGAGGTCATGGGCATCGACTCGGTCTTCGGCACGGCGTACGCCAAGTCGCAGGCCGCCGCCTACGGCGCGCTGCCGACCAAGGGCCGCGCCTTCGTCTCGGTCGCCAACCGCGACAAGCGCGCGCTGATCTTCCCGGCCCGGGCGCTGGTCGAGCACGGCTTCGAGTTGCTGGCCACCTCCGGCACCGCCGAGGTGCTCAAGCGCAACGGCATCGAGGCCACCGTGGTGCGCAAGAAGAGCGAGGGCACCGGCCCCAACGGCGAGCCGACCATCATCGAGCTCATCCACGAGGGCGCCATCGACCTCATCGTCAACACCCCGTTCGGCACCGGCGGCCGCCTCGACGGCTACGACATCCGCACCGCCGCCGTCGCCCGTGGCGTCCCGTGCCTGACGACGGTGCAGGCGCTCGCCGCCGCCGTCCAGGGCGTCGACGCGCTCAACCGGGGCGACGTCGGGGTCCGCTCCCTGCAGGAACACGCGGAACACCTGACCGCCGCCCGCGAGGCGTAGGCCCGGGAGGGGGACACCGGTCCGGTGTCCCCCTCCTGGGCTTAGGCCTGGCGGGGGGCGGTCCGGTCTCTTATACACATTTGAAGTGGCGGAAGAAAAGGGAAGGAAAAGAAAAAAGAGAAAAAGAAAAAAGAAAAAAAAAAAAAAAA
>NZ_JARAVK010000346.1:0-7501 GCF_033792765.1 Streptomyces sp. PA03-6a
GGGGACGAGGCGGCCACGTCGGTACGGCCGGTGTCCCCGTCGCCCTTCCCCTCCCCGGAACAGGCGCTGAGGGCGAGGGCAGCGAGGGCGAGGGCGGCGAGCCCGGTGGCGGCGCGGCGGTGCGGGGAGAACGGAGAGAACACGGTGGGTCCCATCGGGTCGGGTACGGGCGGCGTGCACAGGCTCTACGCACCGGACCGCCGCGCGGGTTACACCGGGAATGTCATGGACCGGTAACAACTCCCCGCCGCGCTAACCGGCCTCCCGCAGGGACGCCACCCGCCCCTCGCCGTCGTAGTCGATCTCGAACATCCACCGCGGCCCCCCGGCCAGCCGGCCGACCAGCTCGCCCAGTTGACGGTCCGCGGGCTGCCCGCCCGACAGCCGGCGCGTCTCCACCAGCGTCGTGCTCGGCAGGGTCAGCGTGTGCACCACGCCGGTGGGCGTCGGCCGCCCGCCCGCGACCGCCCGGAGCTGCCGCACGGTGACCCGCACGCTGTCGCCCTGGGCCACCGCCTCGTGGACGTAGCCCAGTTCGCCGGCGTACTCCTCGCCCGGCGCGGGGGCCGGGGGGACGAAGCGGGAGGGCGGCGGCGACGGGGTGACCGCCGCCGGCTGCGGCCCCCGGGCGGTCCCGGCCAGCGCGAGGCCGCCGCCCAGCAGCGCGCAGGCGAGCACGGCCACGACGGACGCCCGTACCGTCCGCGCGCGGCGGCGGCGCTCTTCGCCGCGGGCCCGTACCTGGTGCGCGGCCGCCGGTACGGCCCGCCCACGGCCGGACTCGGCGAGTTCGGTGAGGAGCCTGCCCAGCTCGGTCCCGTCAGCCATGCTTCCCCTCCGGAAGTCGGCCCGCCCCGGGGTCCAGTTCCGTGTGCGCCAGCAACCGCGCGAGCGTCGCCCGCCCGCGGCTGAGGTGCACCTTGACGGTGCCGACCGGGGAGCCGGTCTCGGCGGCCACCTGCTCCACCGGCAGATCGCACAGATGGTGCAGGACGACGGCCCGCCGCTGCCCCTCCGGCAGCTGCCGCAAGGCCTCTACCAGCACCACGTGGTGCGGTTCCGGCGCCGGCACGACCGGGGGCGGGCCCTGCCGGCGGGCCAGCGCCAGCGCTGTGCGCACGCGTCGCCAGCGGCTGACGGCCAGGCGCCACGCCACCGTGCGCACCCAGGCCTCGGGCGCGCCGTGCAGATCGAGTTCGGCCCGGTGCTCCCAGGCCCGGGCGAACGCCTCCTGCACCACGTCCTGCGACTCCGCGAGGTCGCCCGTCATCGCGTACAGCTGGCCGATGAGGCGGCCCACGCTCGCGCCGTAGAAGGCGTCGAACTCACGCTCCCCCATCACGCGCCCCGGAGGGTCCTCCGGCAGTCCCATACCTCATCCCCCGGCCGGACGCCGTGCGTCCGGGCACACACGTGATCAACGCCGCGGGACCATTCTGTTGCCCGGGGCGACCACGCTCAAGCGGCGGCTACGGCGGCTACGGCGGCTACGGCGGCTACGGCGGCTACGGCGTCGTCGCGGCGGGCCCGGCGCCCGTGGTGTGCCGGTCCACGTTGGCCGTCAGCCGGCGCAGCAGGTCCTGTGCGGTCCCGATCTCCTCCCGGGCCAGCCCCATGGCCTCCCCGATCGCCAGCGGCACGGTGCGGATCCGCTCCCGCAGCGCGGTCCCCTCCGGGGTCAGCGCCACCTCCACCACCCGCTCGTCGTCCGCCCGGCGCTGCCGCTCGAGCAGGCCGTGCGACTCCAGGCGCTTGATCAGCGGCGTGAGCGTCCCGTAGTCCAGGTGCAGGGCGGCCACCAGCTCCTTGACGGACACGGTGCCGTGCTCCCAGAGCACGACCATGACCAGGTACTGGGGGTAGGTCAGGCCCGCCGCGTCCAGCAGCGGCCGGTAGACGCCGGTGACCGCGCGCGAGGCCGCGTACAGCGTGAAGCAGAAGTGGTCGTCCAGCAGCAGCGAGGGTTCCGCGGTGTCGCCGTTCCCGGGTGCGCGGGTGTCGTCGTTCACGATTCCCTCCCCCTCCTTGGTCGTCGGTGGTTCTCCCGGCGCACATTGTCGCACCTTCCGTGCGGGCCAGTAACTCGTCCCCGATTGGCTTGCGCACAAGTTAAGTGGACGCTAGATTTCTCGTCATCGCCCGGAGCGGACGCCCCGGACCGACCGCCTGTCCGGCGTGCCAGCCGGGCGCCGTACGCCAAGGAGCCACCGTGAACCTCAAGACCGTCCTCCGCCCCACCCGCAAGACCGTCGCCGTCCTGGGCGCCGCCGCCGGCGTCGCGGCCCTCACGCTGGCGGCCACGGCCCCGGCCAACGCCGCCAAGGCCGCGCACCGCCCGCAGGAGAAGAAGCCCACGGTCGTCCTGGTGCACGGCGCGTTCGCGGACTCCTCCAGCTGGAACGGCGTGGTGTCGCGCCTGAAGCACGCGGGCTACCCGGTCGTGGCCCCGGCCAATCCGCTGCGCGGCCTGGCGAGCGACTCGGCGTACGTACACAGCTTCCTGAAGAGCGTGAAGGGCCCGGTCGTGCTCGTCGGCCACTCCTACGGCGGTTCGGTGATCACCGAGGCCGCGGCCGACTCCCCCAACGTCAAGGCGCTGGTCTACATAGCCGCCTTCGCCCCGGACAAGAACGAGACCGTCACGCAGATCTCCGACAGGTTCCCCGGCGGCACCCTCGGCGAGACCCTCAACGCCGTGCCCTTCCCGCTCCCCGGCGGCGGCACCGGCACCGATCTGTACATCAAGGCCGACAAGTTCCGCGCCCAGTTCGCCGCCGACGTGCCGAAGTCCGTCGCCGAGCAGATGGCCGCCACCCAGCGCCCCGTGGCCGCGTCGGTCTTCGACGAGAAGGCCGCGGGCGCCGCCTGGCGGACCATCCCGTCCTGGGACCTGGTCACCACCCAGGACAAGAACATCACCCTCGCCGCCCAGCGCTTCATGGCCGAGCGGGCCCACGCCCACACCGTCGAGGTCAAGGCCTCCCACGCCGTCTCGGTCTCCCGCCCCGGCGCGGTGACCCGCATCATCGAGCAGGCCGCCCGCTCCACCGTCCGCTGACCCACCCCGCCTACGCCCTCGAAGGCCTGACGGGGTCTTGCGGCGATCGGCGTGGACGCCCCGGACACCGAGGAACGTCGAAGGGCCCCACCGCGACCGGTGGGGCCCTTCGACAAGGTGCCCGGTGAGGCACTGGCGGAGGATACGAGATTCGAACTCGTGAGGGGTTGCCACCAACACGCTTTCCAAGTCTGTTGGTGTATGTGAGCGGGCCGACCGTGGCAGTCCACCACCGTTCAGCCTGGTTCGGCGTAGCGGTTCATCCCTGATGTGGTCCTCAGGTGAACGGGCTTGGACGCCGATGAATGAGACGGAAACTGAGACGGGCTGCCGTCTGGAGTGGAGGGCGGCCTCGGATGCTGGCGGCTTGCTGGCGGGCTGCCGCTGCTTCAGCGATGGCCCCACGCCGATCAGCTTCAAAGGGTAGGACGCCGGCCAGCGACTCCAACGCTGCAGCTATCTGCTCTCGCCACTCGGCGTATGCGTCGCTGTCGCCTTCGGCTGGCCTGAGCCGTTTCACCCTTCGCAACTCTACGAGGGCGGCTTTCAGACCGGGTTCGATGGACCCTGCCAAGATTCCTTCTTGCGTTGTCTTGAGGAGGCAGGCTACCGCGGGCGCTCTGAGCTTGGGAATCACCGGGCCGTCACGGAGGGGGTTGACGCTGACCAGCGCAAACGGCCTCTGGTGATTAATCGCGAGGCGTCGCGCTTGACTGCTCTTGACCGCTGGGATCCGCTCTTTCTGGCACGGATCTGGCACGGGCTTCCATCCGCTCTGACGGGTCGCGTCACCGACCCCGCACCCGACAACACTGTCACCCGAATGGCCCAACATGACGTGCCACTCATATGGGTGAAGATCAAGCTGGCTAGTGCCCCAACCGAGGCAATCTGTGAAAGGCGAACCAAATGCGCATTCGACGAATCCTCGCCGCAGTCTTCGCCACGGCAGCCCTCGCCGGACTCGGCCTCACAGGCGCCGCCACCGCCACCGCCGCCACCGCCGGCGGCGTCACCCCGGCCAGCGTCACCCCGGCCAGCGTCACCCCGGGTGAGTGCACGGACGGCGGCGGAACGATCGATCGGTCGACGCCCGTGCTCCCGACCTGCAGGGGCGGTATGTACGACGGGCAGACGGTCGACTAACCCCCACTAGGGCCCGTTGTGAAAGTGGATCGGCGCCCCGCAGCCACGCGTTGCGGGGCGCTCCCTCGCGAGCGTTCCCCCTCGGCTGACGGCTCAACGTGACGATCGCACACGGGCCCGATGAGGTCGGCGGGAGCGGTTTTGGGTCCAGAGCCTGCCCGATTCGCGACCAGCGTACGGGCCCCGATCTCTCGCCCCATGGCAGCTCCAGCCTAAAACCGTGGAGCCGACCGGGCCCAGCCACCGCGGGCTACCGTCCACCGCTCGGGTGTGGTCGCTACAACTGCGCGGCCGGCGTAGCCGGGCCCGGAGCGGGGCAGAGACAAGAGCGTCGGGCCCGGCGGCGAGCCGGGGCCGCGCGCGGCGAGCGGAGCGAGCCGCCTTGATGAGGTAGAGAAATCTGTAACAGGCCTGGTCATAGCACCCGTTGTCCTGTCTCGGTTGATGGCTACAGTGTGGCTTCACCTGATGCTTGACCCTGCGGCTGCCCCGGTACTTACGGCCATCCTCACCTTGGCTGGGCCGACATCGCTGACCATCGTCGTCAGCCTTCTGTACTTCCCGGAGAGACCAATGGCGGTGACCGGCCTGGGAGCGCACCGCCTGGACCGGCTGGAGCCGGAGCACCTGGAGCGCTTCTACCGGAAGATGCAGGCCAACGGCAGCGCCGCCGGTACGGCACACCACGCCCACCGCACCATGCGTACGGCTCTCGGGGAGGCCCTGCGCCGCGGGCACGTCCCTACGAACGCCGCAGAGATCGCAAAGGCACCTCGCCTCGAAGAAGAAGAGATCGAGCCGTACACGATCGAGGAGATTCAGAGCCTGCTCTTGCAGGCATCGAAGCGACGCAACAGCGCCCGGTGGGTGATCCAGCTCGCCCTCGGGCTGCGACAGGGAGAGGCCCTGGGTCTGCACTGGGAGGACATCGACCTGGAGACCGGATACCTCCGCACCCGCAAGAACCGCCTTCGCTCGAAGTACGCACACGGCTGCGGCGGCGACTGTGGCAGGAAAGCCGGGTACTGCCCCCAGCGCGAGCAGGTACGCCGCGAGTACGAGTCGACCAGGTCCCGGGCCGGCCGCCGCACCATCGGCCTGCCGGACCCGCTGATCAAGCTGCTCCGTCGCCACCTGGAAGAGCAGGAGCGCGAAAGGATCGCTGCCGGCGACGCTTGGCAGGGCACGGGGTACGTCTTCGCGCAGCCTGACGGCTCGCCACTGGTGCCGAACACGGCTACCACCACTGGAAGGAGCTGCTTCAGCTCGCGGGGGTACGGGACGGCCGGCTGCACGACGCTCGCCACACCGCGGCGACGGTCCTCCTTCTGCTCGGAGTCCCCGATGTCGTCGTGGACGCGATCATGGGCTGGGAACCGGGCGGCTCGGCCCGGATGCGCTCGCGGTACATGCACGTGACCGGACCGGTGCTGAAGAACGTGGCTCGCCAGGTCGGCGACGCGCTGTGGAGCTCGCCGGATACCAACTGAGACGGAAACCGAGACGGAGAACGTCGAAGGGCCCCACCGCGACCGGTGGGGCCCTTCGACAACGTGCCCGGTGAGGCACTGGCGGAGGATACGAGATTCGAACTCGTGAGGGGTTGCCCCCAACACGCTTTCCAAGCGTGCGCCCTAGGCCTCTAGGCGAATCCTCCGCGGCAAACATTACTAGACCGGAGGGAGTGCTCGCGAACTCGTTCCCGGGTGATCCGATCAGGTAGGGTGGGCGTAGCCCCTCACGTGGCGCTATCTCGCTGAACTCCCCCAGGGCCGGAAGGCAGCAAGGGTAGGTGGGCTCTGGCGGGTGCGTGAGGGGTCTTTTGCTGCCCGCGGGCCTGTGGGAACGCGGCCCGGGGCGGCCGCGGGGGCCGCCGGTGTGGGGGCCGTCACACGCGCGGGGCCCGGGTGTCGGTGGGGGCCGATATCGTCGTAGGCGTGTCCCTCGCTCTGTACCGCCGCTATCGTCCCGAGTCCTTCGCCGAGGTCATCGGGCAGGAGCACGTCACGGACCCGCTGCAGCAGGCGCTGCGGAACAACCGGGTCAACCACGCGTACCTGTTCAGCGGGCCGCGCGGCTGCGGCAAGACGACCAGCGCCCGCATCCTGGCGCGCTGCCTGAACTGCGAGAAGGGCCCGACGCCGACGCCGTGCGGGGAGTGCCAGTCGTGCCGCGACCTGGCCCGCAACGGCCCGGGGTCGATCGACGTGATCGAGATCGACGCGGCCTCGCACGGCGGCGTGGACGACGCCCGCGACCTGCGGGAGAAGGCCTTCTTCGGGCCGGCGAGCAGCCGCTACAAGATCTACATCATCGACGAGGCGCACATGGTCACCTCGGCGGGCTTCAACGCCCTGCTGAAGGTGGTCGAGGAGCCCCCGGAGCACCTGAAGTTCATCTTCGCGACCACCGAGCCCGAGAAGGTCATCGGCACCATCCGGTCGCGCACCCACCACTACCCGTTCCGGCTGGTGCCGCCCGGCACGCTGCGCGACTACCTGGCGGAGGTCTGCGAGCGGGAGGCGATCCCGGTCGAGGCCGGGGTGTACCCGCTGGTGGTCCGGTCCGGGGCCGGCTCGGTGCGTGACTCGATGTCCGTGATGGACCAGTTGCTCGCCGGTGCGGGCGAGGCCGGTGTGACGTACGCCATGGCGACCTCGCTGCTCGGCTACACCGACGCCGCGCTGCTGGACGACGTCGTGGACGCCTTCGCCGCCGGGGACGGCGCGGCGGCGTTCGAGGTCGTGGACCGCGTGATCGAGGGCGGGCACGACCCGCGGCGCTTCGTGGCCGACCTGCTGGAGCGGCTGCGGGACCTGGTGATCCTCGCGGCGGTGCCGGACGCGTTGGAGAAGGGGCTGATCGACGCCCCCGCCGACGTCGTGGAGCGGATGCGGGCCCAGGCCGGGGTGTTCGGGGCGGCGGAGCTCAGCCGTGCCGCGGACCTGGTCAGCAGCGGGCTCACGGAGATGCGCGGGGCGACCTCGCCGCGTCTGCAGCTGGAGTTGATCTGCGCCCGCGTGCTGCTGCCGGCGGCCTACGACGACGAGCGGTCGCTGCAGGCCCGCCTGGACCGGCTGGAACGCCGCGCCTCCGCCGGTGGTTTCGGGGCCCCCGCGGGCGGCCCGGCGGCCCCGGTCGTGGAGTTCGGCGAGCCGCTCCCGCCCGGCGGCGGCCCCGCCGCGGCGCGCGCGGCGATGGGCGGACCGGTCCGGCCCGCCGAAGCCGCACCCGCCGCCACACCCGCACCCGCACCCGCACCCACATCCACACCGGCCCCGGCCCCGACGGCCGCCC
>NZ_JARAVK010000347.1:0-7420 GCF_033792765.1 Streptomyces sp. PA03-6a
GCGGCTGGAGCGCTGCGGGCGGCCCCTCCCGCCGCCCGCAGCGCTCCAGCCGCAGCCTCGTCACGGTCGTCGGCGTCGTCGTGCTCCTCATCGCCGCCATCGCCTTCGCCAACCGCGGCGGCGGCTCCCCCTCCGACTCCCCCGGCGGCGGCAGCCAGAGCGGCGGCTCCTCCAACGGCGCCCGTTCCCAGCCCACATCCCCCACCGGCACGAAGCCGGTCAACGGCAAGGACGCGGGCATCCCCACGGGTTACGCCCGCACCGACCAGGGCGCGCAGTCCGCGGCCGCCAACTACGCCGTGGCGCTCGGCTCCGACGGCATGTTCGACGAGGCCCGCCGGCACACGATCGTCGCGGCGATCCACGCCCCCGAGGTCGTCGACCGCCTCCAAGGTGACCTCGACCGTGCCTACTCGCCCGGTTTCCTCGCCAACGTGGGACTCAACGAGGACGGAAGCGTGCCGGACGGCTACACGTTCGTCTCCCGCACCGTCCCCGTGGGCACCCGTGTGACGGGCTTCTCCAAGAACGCGGCGACCGTCGAGGTGTGGAGCACGGGCCTCGTCGGCCTGGCCGGGGAGGGCTCGACGAAGCCCGTGAGCCAGACGTGGTTCACCATCACCGAGCAACTCGTATGGGTTGACGGGGACTGGAGAATCGAGACGTCCGGCCAGAAGGAGGGACCCGCGCCCGTCAACGGCGACAACCGCGCGGCCGACGCCGAGGAAATCGCCAACGCGGTCCAGGGTTACGGAGGGTTCACGTATGCCAGGTAGCCACCGGCGCCGCGCGCTGTCCCTGACCGCCCTGGTCGCGACTGCCCAGACGACCCTCGTCCTGGCCGCCTCACGCGCGGTGGCCGCCCCCAGCCCCACCCCCAGCCCGAGCGGCAGCAGCAACCCGTGCGACCTGATCGTGGGGCAGGCCCGCGACTACTGCGAGGGCGGCACGGGGTCCAAGAACACCCCCTCCGTGGCGGACCCCCTCGACCCCCTGGACTCGCTCGCGCGCGGCTGCGCCGACGCCGCCGCCTGGGTCATCGACGGCCTCTCCAAGGCGGTCAACAGGACCGCGGCCGTGGACTTCACCAACAAGGCGTTCCTCACCCAGTACGCCGTCGTCTTCGCCGCCTCCACCTTCCTCACGCTCCTCCTGTGGCTGCTGGCCGTCGCCAAGCGCGCCGTGCGCGGGGTGCCCCTCACCGAGGCGCTGACCGAGGCGGTCGGCTTCCTCTGGCTCACCGTGATCGCCTCCGCCTTCACGCCGCTGATCCTCTACACCGTCGTGTCGGCGACCGACGGCATCACGGAGGTCATCGCCTCGGGCACCTCCGCCGGCACCGACACGTTCTTCGGCTCGTTCCAGGACGCGTTGACCAAGGACTCCGACATCGGCGGCGGCCCGATCATGCTGATCGTGGTCTCCCTGGTGTCCGTGCTCGCCGCCGGCGTCCTGTGGCTCGAACTCGTCATCCGTGCCGCCCTGCTGTACGTCGGCGCGCTGCTCGGCACCGCCGTGTACTCGGGCCTGGTCGACAAGAACATGTGGCACCACGTGCGCCGTTGGGCCGGGATCATGATCGCCGTGATCCTCGTCAAACCGGTGATCGTGGTCGTGCTGGGCCTCGCGGGCGCGCTCAGCGGCTCCGACGGGCCCACCGCGTTCGGCGCCGTCGTGTCGGGCCTGGCCATCATCCTGCTGGCCATCTTCGCCAGCGCGATGATCTACCGCTTCGTCCCCGGCTTCGGCGACGACGTGGCCAGCCTCCGCAGCAACCGCAAGGCGAGCTCCGAGTCCCAGGCCGCCGCCGTCATCTCCTCCCCCGCCGCGCTGGTGAAGCAGGGCATCAAGACGCACAGCACCCGCGGCGGCCCCCAGGAGCAGGCCTCGGGCGGCGGCGCACAGCCCACGAACGCCGTGCCCAGCGGCATCGCCGCGCACAGCAGCCGCAACGGCACCGCGCCGGCACCGGCCCCCGCGCCCCGCACGAACCCTGACCGCGGCAACGGCGGCGGAACGACCAGCAAGACAGCAGGAGGCGAAAGCCGGTGACGTCCCAGCCCTACGCCGCACCGCAGCAGCGCCGTACGTACCTGATCGGCAAGGCACGTCCCAACGCCATCGTCGGAAAGAACCGCGAGACCGGCGAGATCGCCCTGATCATCGTCGGCGCGTTCCTCGGCATGATGAGCGGCCTGCTGATCCCCGTGCTGCCGCTGCGCATCCTCGGCCTGACGGGCTGGCCGCTGCTCGCCTTCGCCGCCGTCTACATGCCCTACCGGCGCCGCACCTTCTACCGCTGGTTCGAGATCAACCGCAGCTACCGCCGCACGCTGCGGTCGGCCGCGACGTACCGCTCCACCGCCGCCGAGTCCGGCACCCGGCTCGACGGCCGCGAGGTGGAGATCGGGCCGCCCCCCGGCATCGGCCGCATCACCTGGCTGTCGGCGCCCTTCGGCCCGGACGAGATCGCCGTGCTGCTGCACGTCGACCGGCGCACCGTGACCGCAGCCATCGAGATCGAGGGCCCCGGCGTCGGCCTGCGCGACAGCGAGGACCAGGAGGCCCTGGTCGAACGCTTCGGCACCCTGCTGAAGCACGTGGCCAACGGCGACGGCTTCGTCACCCGGCTGCAGATGCTCGCCCGCACCCTCCCCGCCGACCCCGACGCCCACGCCAAGGACGTCGCCCAGCGCGGCGACGACCGGGCCGAGCAGTGGCTCAAGGACTCCTACGACCAACTGCAGTCGATGGTGTCGACCTCGTCCGAGCAGCACCGCGCCTACCTCGTCGCGTGCATGCATTACAGCCGCGAGCTCGCCGCCGAGGGCAACGCCATCGCCCGCGCCGCGGGCGGCGCCCGCAAGTCCCTCGACAAGGACGCCGGCATCGCCGCCGTCATGGCCCGTGAGCTCACCGACATCTGCGCCCGCCTCACCGAGGCCGACATCCGGGTCCGGCAGCCGCTCGGCCAGGCGCGGCTGGCGTCGCTCATCCACTCCATGTACGACCCGGACCACCCGATCGACCACATCCAGGCGATGACCCGGCGCAACGCCTGGCCCGCGGAACTGGACGCCACCGAGCCGACCTTCCTCCAGGCCAAGACCCGCGAGTCGGCCACCCGCGCCCCCTGGTGCCACTCCACGGCCTGGGTCAAGGAGTGGCCGCTGACCCCCGTCGGCGTCAACTTCCTCGCCCCGCTGCTCGTCCACACCCCGGACGTGATCCGCACCGTCGCCGTCTGCATGGACCTCGAGCCGACCGACGTCGCCATCGAGCGCATGCTCACCGAGAAGACCAACGACGACGCCGAGGCCAGCCGCGCCGCCAAGATGAACCGCGTCGTCGACCCCCGCGACCTCGCCCACCACACCCGCATCGACCAGCGCGGCGAGGACCTCGCCTCCGGCGCCGCGGGCGTCAACCTGGTCGGCTACATCACGGTCTCCTCCCGCTCCCCGGAGGCCTTGGCGCGCGACAAGCGCACGATCCGCGCCTCCGCGGGCAAGTCGTACCTCAAGCTGGAGTGGTGCGACCGCGAACACCACCGGGCCTTCGTCAACACGCTTCCGTTCGCGACCGGCATCCGCCGCTGAGGGCCCGGGAGGTAGCACCATGCGCCTGTGCGCACTTGACGCTCCGTCTCCAGGGACGGCGCTAATGGGAAGGACGACAGGGACAACGATGCCACGCCGGAGCCTGCGCCCCAGGCGCCACGACCGCTGACGCCGAGGAGGCTCTCCACCCATGGCCATGCTGGACCCCCTCGCAGCGATCACCGACGCCTTCACCAGCTTCCTCTTCGGCAAGGTGGAGTCCACCCGACTCCCCGTCCGCACCTCGACGGGCCAGGCCCAGGCCGTCTACATGCCGACCGCCGCACCCGGCCTCGGCGACTCCGGCGTGATCATCGGCCGCGAGGTCTACTCCGGCAAGGGCTACATCTACGACCCGTTCCAGCTGTACGGGCAGCAACTCCCCGCCCCCCACTGGCTGGTCCTCGGCGAGTCCGGCAACGGCAAGTCCGCCCTGGAGAAGACGTACGTCCTGCGGCAGCTGCGCTTCCGCGACCGCCAGGTCGTCGTCCTGGACGCGCAGGGCGAGGACGGCGTCGGCGAGTGGAACCTCATCGCCAAGGCCCTCGGAATAACCCCCATCCGCCTGGACCCGATGGCGGCCCTCGACGGGGGCATCAAGCTCAACCCGCTCGACCCGGCGATCACCACCACGGGCCAGCTCGCCCTGCTCCGCACGATCATCGAGGTCGCCATGGGCCGCGGCCTGGACGAGCGTTCCGGCTTCGCGCTGAAGGTCGCCCACGCGTACGTCCACGAAACGGTCACCGACCGCCAGCCCATCCTCACCGACATCGTGGACCGGCTGCGGCACCCCATGGCCGACTCGGCCGAGTCGATGAACGTCGACCTGGAGGACGTCCGCGCCTGGGGCCTGGACGTGGCCCTCGTCCTGGACCGGCTCGTCGACGGCGACCTGCGGGGCATGTTCGACGGCCCGACGACCGCCGGCATCGACCTCGACGCCCCCCTCATCGTCTTCGACCTGTCCCACATCGACCGCAACTCCATCGCCATGCCGATCCTCATGGCGATCGTCGGCGTCTGGCTGGAGCACACCTGGATCCGCCCCGACCGGAAGAAACGCATCTTCCTGGTCGAGGAGGCCTGGCACATCATCAACAGCCCGTTCGTCGCGCAGCTCTTCCAGCGGCTGCTGAAGTTCGGCCGCCGTCTCGGCCTGTCCTTCGTGGCCGTCGTCCACCACCTGTCCGACGTGGTGGACGGCGCCGCCGCCAAGGAGGCCGCGGCGATCCTCAAGATGGCCTCCACGCGCACCATCTACGCCCAGAAGGCCGACGAGGCGCGCGCGACCGGCCGGGTACTGGGCCTGCCCCGGTGGGCGGTGGAGATCATCCCCACCCTCACCCCCGGCATCGCCGTCTGGGACGTCAACGGCAACGTGCAGGTCGTCAAGCACCTCATCACGGAGACCGAACGCCCGCTGGTCTACACCGACCGCGCCATGACCGAGGCCTCGGCCGACGAGGACGACCGGGCGGACGGGTTCGACGAGCCCCGGGTCTCCCTCGACAAGCAGCTGGCCGACGACGCGGTGGCCTGAACGGGGACCTGACCATGGCGAGAGCGCAGCACCACGGACAGGAGCGCGAGGGCGGCATCCCGGACGGGCTGATCCTCGGCGTCATGGGCTTCCTGCTCGGCATGACCGTCCTGGTGTGGACGGGCACGGGGATAGCCGGCCTCGTCTCCCACGGGGCGTGGCCGGCCGAGGTCCACTTCACGCGCACGCCCGTGGCCATGCGTCACCTCATCGCCGACCCCCACGACATCGCCGGGGCCTGGCGGCCCGCCCCGCCGGCGGGGCTGCCCGGCTCCGGGCTGTTCTGGGGCGTGTTCATCGGGCAGTTGATGGTGCTCTTCGTCCTCACGGTCTTCGTGATGGGCGTCGTCGCCCGCACCCGGCTGCGCCGCGCAGCCCGCCGCGCGGCACGCCGTACGGCGGCCCAGAAGGCCGCGGAGGCTGCCGTGGAGCCCGCGACCCCGGCCCGGCCCCGGCAGGCCGCGCAGGGGCCCGTGGAGGCCCCTGAGCCGGCCGCCCCCGAGCCTGAACCCGTACCGGTGGGACCCGCCACCGGCGTCCCCGCCGCCGGCCCCGGGGCTCCGTCGGTGACCATCGACCGTGAACTCACCCGCACCTACGCCGCTTTCGCCGCCCTCCGCAGCGACAAGGGCAAGCGCCTCGTCCAGCCGTCCGTCCTCAACGCGGCGGGCCCCGTCCTCGTCACCACGGCCGACCCGGACACCTTCCACCAGACCGTCGGCAACCGCGCCAAGCTCGGCCCGGTCCACGTCTACGACCCGGCCCACCTGGTCGACACCCCGGCCCGGCTCCGCTGGGCCCCGCACTCGGGCTGCGAGGACGTCCCCACGGCCGTCACCCGCGCCCGCGCCCTGCTCTTCCCGGTACGGCCGCGCGCCGCGGTCGACGCCGCGATGTTCGACGCCGCCGAGACCCTCCTGCGCTGCTGGCTGCACGCCGCCGCCGTCGACGGCCAGCCCTTCCGGCAGGTGCACCGCTGGGCGAGCGGCAGCTCCGGCCAGGACGCCGTCCGCATCCTGCGCACGCACTCCAAGGCCGCCTCCGGCTGGAGCGGGGAGCTCGAGTCCGTCCTCCACGCCCACACCCACCGCCGCGACGCCGCCCAGGCGCTCGTCCACCGCGCCCTGGAGTCCCTCAACTCCGTCCACATCCGGGACGCCTGCAATCCGGGACGCGCCGACGGCCTCGAGCTGGAGTCATTCCTCAAGGATCTGGGCACGCTCTATGTGGTGGGCGAGCCCAACGAGGACCCGCGAACCCACCCGGGTGCGATGCCGTTGCTCACCGCACTCGTATCGAGCGTGGTCGAGCACGGCCGGCGCATGGCCGCAGGGTCATCCTCCGGTCGGCTCGACCCACCAATGACCCTCGTGCTGGACGACATCGCCGCCCTCGCGCCGATCCCGGAACTCCCCGACCTCCTGGCCACCGGCACCTCCGCGGGCCTGCCCACCCTGGCCGTGCTCCGCTCCCCCGAACAGGCCCGCGACCACTGGCGAGGGCCGCTGTGGCAGCGCGCCGACACCCGCCTCGTCCTCGGCACCCAGCCCCCCGCGCTCCTCGAAGAGGTCCCGGACGCGGTGCGGTTGCCCTAGCGCACTCCCTACGGCCGCTCCAGCTCCATCTCGTACTCGGTCCGCGACTCGTCCAGCGGGAACGCCATCGTCCTCCCCGTCCTGACGAAGCCGAGCCGCTTGTAGAAGGCCTGCGCCCGGTGGTTGTCCTCGTGCACCCACAGCCGCACGCGCCGCACCTGATCCGGCAGCTGCCACGACCACTCGATCGCCGCACCCAGCAATTCCGCGGCCAACGCCCCGCCCCGGAACTCCGGCCGTACGTAGACGCCGACCAGATGGGTCTGGGGCACGGCGAACTCCTCGCCCGTCTCCACGAGTACGGCCACGTTCGCGACGCGTTCGCCGGCCTCGTCCTCCGCGATGAACGCCTGCGTCTGCCCCCGCTGCTGCCATACCTCGTCGGTGAACGCGGCCTCGGTGTCGTGCGTGTTGACGAAGGCCACGCTGCTGGCGGGGTCCTTGAGCGCCTCCAGCCGCAGCGCCCGCTGGGCACGCCACTCGTCGGGGCGGGACGCACGTATCGTGTAGCTCGTCATACCGCGATCGTACGCAAAAAAGCCCCGGCTCCCGAGTGATTAAACTCGGGAGCCGGGGCTCAAAATTTGTTCGGCGGCGTCCTACTCTCCCACAGGGTCCCCCCTGCAGTACCATCGGCGCTGAAAGGCTTAGCTTCCGGGTTCGGAATGTAACCGGGCGTTTCC
>NZ_JARAVK010000348.1:0-7419 GCF_033792765.1 Streptomyces sp. PA03-6a
ACTACGAGGACGACTCTCCGCCTTGCGATGCACCGCACCAGACGCCGCTGGGCCCGCCCTCCGGGCGGCCGGCGCTCCTTTGACGACACGGCCTAGTCCGCCGCCCGGGCGGGTCACTCCACGAAGCTGCCGCTCCGCGACCCCATGCGCGCGTCCCCGACCTCCAGCAGGACGTCGGAGATCGTGAAGTGCTTCTCGAGGGCGGTCCGCAGCGACTCCAGGGCTGCGCGGATCTCGGACAGCTGCTCGCGCGGCTCGCGCTCCCGCAGGTACCGGACGACGGATTCGTACGTCGACGGTCCCCATGGGGACGACGTGGCGAGCGCGGTGTCACGCCACCGGGGCGCGAACTCCTCCAGGTTGGCCATCATCCGGCGCTGCCCCTCCCTGCTGCCGGGATGACCGGCGTCCATCGCCCTCGCGAGGTCCTCCTGCGTCGGGGCGAGCGGCAGGGCCCCGGAGCGCATGATGGCGAGGAGCACCTGCAGGGCGTTGAACTTGCCGCTGAGCAGCGGCTGGAGCCGGTTGTAGGCCTCGGGGTCGATGATCTGCAGCGCCACACCGTGGTCACCCATCAGGCCGGAGATCCGCGCGAGGTTCACGATCTGCCGCTGCACACCCCGGGCGACCCAGTCCCCCGCGCGGAGCGCGTACGCGTCGTCACCGTGCTCGAGGTGCCGGCCCATTCGCTCCGCGTAGCCCTCCAGGTTCCCGACGATGCCTTCCGCCTCCAGCATCGCCTCGTTGAGCCGCACGTAGAGGATGAACAGCTCCGCGCCGAGTTTGCGGCGCCGCTTCTCCTCGCGGATCGCCCTCAGTCCCGGCAGCCCTTGCACGAGTGCCTCGACCAGGGTCCGTACCAATTCGACCATCGCTGTCCTTCGCGGTCCGATCACTCATGGATCCCCCGCCGCCTGCGTACGGTGGCGGGAACCGGCAAGGCCGGACCCTAACAGCCGGTCGAAGGCCGCAGGCCCCGGATGCGCCGCCCGGGTCCGCACGCCGCGCCCGGCGCGCCAGTCCCGCTCCGGACGCCGCGGGCCGCATACGCTGCGAGGACGTACGACCCGGCGCCCTCGGCTACGCGTACGCACAGGGAAAGGGTGTGGCATGACGTCCCCAGGCGTGCACCTCCGGGAGATCACCGACGACAACCGCGAGGCCGTCCGCGCCCTGCGCGTCCGGCACAAGCAGAAGCAGTTCGTCGCGTCGGTGTCCCTGTCGCTGAAGCAGGCGGCGAAGATGCCGGACACCAACCCCTGGTACCGCGCCGTGTACCGCGGCGACGAGCCGGTCGGCTTCGTGATGCTGTCGTGGAAACCGCCGACCGGCCCCTACCAAGGACGGCACTTCATCTGGCGCCTCCTCATCGACAAGCACCACCAGGGGCACGGCATCGGCCGGGAGGTGCTCACCCAGATCGCCGACCTGGTCCGCGCGGACGGCGCCACCGAGCTGCTGACCAGCTACGAACCCGGCGACGGCGAACCCTGGCCCTTCTACCGCAAGTTCGGCTTCGAGCCGACCGGCGAGATCGACGACGGCGAGATCGTCCTGCGGCTCGCCCTCCCACCCGGCTGAGCGCCGCGCGGGCGCGTGGACGCAACGGTCACCCGTCGAAGCGCTGCCACGGGATGTCGAGCAGTCCGAGCGGATGCAGTGCGCCGCGGTGCCGGGCGCCGACGCAGACGTCGAGCTTTCTTTCGTCCCCGCTGGGGGCTGACCGCGGCGACGAGGAGCGGATGGGGAAGACCGGCGCCAAGGTCGCCTAGGGCGAGGCGATCTGACGCACACGGGGCAGGGCTCCCCGACGTGACGAGCGCCCTCCCCCGGGAGGGCGCTCGTCACGTCGGCCAAGGCCGGCGCCGCCGGTTCACGGCCCGGGTGCGCGCCTCGCTGTTCGGCATCAGGTGGGCGTACGTGCGAAGGATGAAGCTCGGATCATGGTGACCGAGCCACTCGCTCAGCACCTTGCTGCCCTCCCCCGGCACCGAAGGCACCTCCGCCGAGTCCACAGCCGTCGATTGGCTCACGCCCGAGGAGGTCTCGGCGCGCATGTCCGAGGTCTTCGCGGTTCGGCTCCTGGACGCCCTGGGCAGTGCCGGCCCCCATGTCCGTAGTCACGACGGCAAGCGCCTTGCCGCGGTCCAATGAACGTCGATCGCAGCCGGAGGATGAGCCGAGAGCCCCGGCGACCTGAAGGACCTCTGAAGAGGTCGCCCGAACTGCGATGAGTTCCAGCACGGTCTCGGGTCTTCAGGTACATCCACCTTCTGCACGCGAATTTGGAGGCACCTTGAAGCTCCTGCTTACGTCAGGCGGCGTCACGAACCCGAGCATCCACACGGCGCTCGTAAAGCTTCTCGGCAAGCCGGTCGCCGAGTGCCACGCCCTCTGCATCCCGACAGCACAATGGGGTCACCCGATGTGCGGTCCGGCATCGGTGCGGGGCCTCGTAGCCGCCGAGCCCCGGTGGCAGCACCTGACCGGCCTCGGCTGGGCGTCGCTCGGCGTCCTCGAGCTCACCGCACTGCCCACCATCGGCGCGGAGCGATGGGTCCCCTGGGTCCGGGAGGCCGACGTGCTCCTGGTCGACGGCGGCGACGCGACGTACCTGTGCCACTGGATGCGGGAGTCCGGGCTGGCCGATCTGCTGCCTTCGCTGCCCGACACGGTCTGGGTGGGAGTGAGTGCCGGAAGCATGGTGATGACGCCCCGGATCGGAGCGTACTTCGTCGAGTGGCAGTCCGCGCCGGACGACCGCACTCTGGGAGTCGTCGACTTCTCGATCTTCCCGCACCTGGACGCCTTCCCGACGAACACCCTGGCCGACGCGGAGCACTGGGCCGCCGACATCGGCATCCCGGCCTACGCCATCGACGAACAGACGGCCATCCAGGTCGTCGACGGCTCCGTCGAGCTGGTCTCCGAAGGGCAATGGACGAAATTCGGGTCGTAGCCACCCGACAGTGGCCGTGCCAGAAGGGGCAGCGTCTCACGGGTAGCCACGGGGAACAGCGGTGACGAGGCCGCGTTGCCGCAAGTCAGCGTCCGCCCAGGTGAGGCCCGGTCCGCAGCCTCAGTCTTCCAAACTGGTGCTCTAGGGCCCGTGCTGCAGTGGCTGACGCGTCCATGAGCTTCCGAGGGACGAGGCCATGGACGGCCGCCGGGGTAGCATCCCGCATGCATCGAGTTGAGCAAAATAAAATCAATGGTCACATGGCCGCCACGGCTGCCGTGAGGCAGTTTGCGGAGATCATGCATAGAGAATTGGGACCGCTGGAACTCGCCGGAGCCCATTGGGTCATCGGGGATTCGGCAGGGGAGCATCTGAAGTTCATGCCGGAAGGGATCGCCCTTTGGTCTGATGGCATCGAGAAGCAGATCATCGCTTGGTCGCGGCTTATGGACTTCGGTTTGCAGACCCAGCCTGGAAAATTTGCAAGCTCAAAGGGCCTCGAGCGAGCGACCAAGATCATAACTGATCTGGCGGGACTTCCAAACGGGGGCAACGGCGGGTCCAGGGTTGGCGCGACGTTGCGACACCCGTACATAGACTGGACCGCCAATTTCGATCACCACTCGCGAAAGTATTCTCGCCATCACATCAAGCTGGTAGACGAGTTCTTGAGACAGGTCGTCGAACGGAAAATGGCAAGTCGTCTCGGCGACCCCGAGTGGATGTCCGCAGCTGTCGGCAAGTTGAGCCAAATGCCCGCATCCGGATCTCGACGTCGATCTCGTAAGACCTTCATCGAGGGACTTCTCAGCGACTGCGGTTGAGTCCGACATGGAATAGTTGAGCAGGTATTCAAATGGCGGTGGCAAATCACAATCGCCGAAAGTGACGAGCAATAAAGACACGGGCACCCGCTTGGGCTGCCGTCGTGGTTTTCACACCGCGGCCGATCCAGATGCGATCTACGAGCTGGACCTCCCCTGATGCTCGCTCCCGGCGACCATGTGCACGTCGTCCAGGACCAGTAAGTAGTCATCAAGCGCGCTGGCGGACACGAAGAGAGACCCGTCGGCCCACTGGACTCCGTGGTGCCGGTCTTGGCGTCTCGTCTGACTGCTGCCTTGCCAGATGCGTGCCAGATCGAGCGGCGAACCACGGTCAACGCCGGGCATCGCATGCCCCTCTTACATGGGCAGCAGTGGGCCATCTGCCCAGGTCGCAACTACACGTGCGCACCAACGAGCGGTGATTCCCAAGCTCAGGTGGAGCGGTGAGGCGATAATGTGATCACTATGGCTTCGCCTAATCCGTTCGTGCATCCCCGCTGGGGCTTGACCTTCCACTGGTGGGCCGTGGACCCATCCGGCGAGGTCGCCCTCATCTACTCCGCCTTCGGGCAGGTGCCATGGGCAGCCAACAGCCAGGTACAGGTGATCGACAGTGCGACGAAGGCCGCTCGGGCGAACTACCCGGGCTGGTTCGCCGAGGCCAGACCCACCGGACCCGCGCCGTATCGCTTCGAATGGGACGAAGAGTGCGACGACCACTACACGCGAGTGGAGTCGCCCGCACTCCCCATCTTGATCACCGACCTACCCGACAAGATTGCACAGGCGGCGGGCCTGGTCCGAGTGGCCTTCTCCTTCCGGGACATCACAAGAATCGATCTTGCGTACCCCGACGGCGAAGAAGCCCTGTCAGCCCGCTACTGAACTTGAACTCGTGATGTCGGTCGACTCGTGGTGACGGCGTCAGGGTCCGAGACCGCCGGCTGTTACCGGCTCGGGTTCAGGACGATGGCTGTAGCCAGCGCCGCGCCGCGGCGAGATTCACCTCGACGTCATCGCTCCAAGAGCAGACCTCCAGCCATGAGAGGTAGCCGCCTTGCGCGAAGACCAGGACCTCGCCAGGGCACTCGCCGGTTCCGGTGAACAGCTGTACGTCGACAGCCACGACGGTGCCGAGGCCCGTTGGAGCGGGCTCCACCGCGTCGGCGTCGAGTTCGAAGTAGGCAGTGCCGCACCCGCACTTACAGCGGGATTGCACCCTGAGTTGGGGCACCTGTCGTCGGAGGGCGACGTGAACGGGCTCGTCCGGGCTCAGGACGAGGTCAAGCACGTCGGCTACGTCCTCGGGCAGGCTGTCAGTCATGCCGCCACCGTAGCTGACCACCAGCTTTGGGCTTCGACCAACTTTGGGTCGGTCGACCCCACGCTCACAGGTCCAGGGCCAGGTCGGTGCCGGCGAGGCAGCCGTCGATGGCCTCCGGTCGGTACTGCAGCATCTTCACTTTGCGCTTCACGGTGCGGGTGATCTGGCCGAGGTCGGCCGCGGCGAGGTTGCCGATGTCCCGCTTGACCAGCGACCAGACGCCCTCGGTCGGGTTGAGGTCCGGGGCATAGGTGGGCAGCTGGAACACGGTGAGCCACTCGGCGTTCGCGTCGATGAACTCGCGCATGCCGACCGTCAGGTGCAGGCGGACGTTGTCCCAGACCAGCACGATCGGTCCGCCGAGCTGGATGCGAGCGCGGACGATCAGGTCGCGGAAGTCGCGCCAGCCAAAGCCCTTCGGCTCGTCCTTGCGGCCCCGATACTCGCGGATCGCGTAGATCAGCCGGGACCGCTGGCCCGGCTTGTAGCAGGCCATCCCCGCCATCGACACGCGACCCGAGCCCCGGCCCCTCACCCTCACGACCGGGGTCTGGCCGATCCGGCCCCAGGTCCTGGCGCGCGGCGGAGTCATCGACTGCCCGGCCTCGTCCTCGAAGACGACCCAGGCGCTGCGCTCCGCCGCGGTGCTCTTACCCGCGGCCAGGTCTCCTTCTTCCACACCTCGACCGCCTCGTCATCGCGCTCGATCGCCCGTCGAGTGGGCTGCTGCCAGCTCCAGCCGTGGCGCTTCAGCAGCCGCCAGGTGCCCTCGACCCTGTAGGAGACGTGGAAGAGCCGGCCGATCAGCGTCTTGATCCGTGCCAGCGTCCACCGCTGGTCCGCCCAGCCGTGAGCCAGTGGACCACGCTCCAACTCCTGCTCCAGCCTGGCGATCTGGGCTTCACTGAGTCGAGGTCTTCCCGGCGACCCCTTCGACAGGACTCCCGCCTCGCCGCCCTCGCGCCAGGCCCGGCGCCACCGCTCGACCGACCGCAAGCTGATCCGCAGGGCAGCGGCAATCTCCGCGTTCTTCTGCCCGCCCTCGAAACGCTCCACGGCCTGGAGCCGTAACCGCTCCCGCGTGGTCCTCTCGGCGTCGGTCAGCCCGCCGCCCTGCGCATACCTTCGACAGGCAACGGATTGCCGTGCTCGAACTTGCAAGGCGCGTGTCATCAGCCCGTGCGATCCGGACGGCCGGAGGTCACGTAGTCGTAGTACTCGTCGCTGATGAAACCGAGATTGACCCACCGGTCAGCGATGGCGCCGAACTCCTGCTCAGCCAAGCGGATGGCATCCTCCGGACTCGTCACCGTTGTGATCTTCTTTCCCCACGCCTCGTCGTCCGGGTCAAGGGGTGAAAGATCGGCGATGTCACGCAAGCCATCGGAAGGGACGTCTTCAACCTCTTCCAAGTAGACGCCGATGCCCTCACGGCCAGGGCTGAGCGCGATCCAGCGGACGCCATGCCGGCCGTCTCGCTCCACGGCGCCGAGGAACTGTTCGATCTGCTTGCCTCGACGCAGCGCTCCGAGCGCGAATGCTGGGGTGAGATGGCGCACCTACTCGCCCTTCCTCTGATCGCCTGGGCCAACGACACATTGTCTTCAGGATCTACATCAGGGATCGGTGCCCAACCCCCAGCAGGCCCGAGTCGCTTGCCGTCAAGCTCCGCGCGTGCCGCTTCCCGGCTTGATCTGCGCACCCTCGACGACCCTGACCACCAGGCTTACACGGCCAGATGTCCCTCAACACACGAGCGCCCTCCCGGGCCGTCCTGGGGCCGTGGAAGGGCGGTCGTGAAGACCGCCGACACGTCGGCGAAGAGGAACCGCCGGCAGGAGGGCGCACGCCCGGTCTCCTCAAGCCGGCGCATCCACGCACGCAGGTACAGCGGCCGGGAGGACGCCATGGGCCGGGCGCGGGCGGTAGCCCGGGCCGGGCCGCCACTTCGCAGGCAGCCCGGACTCCTCCCCGTGAGTCCTTGACTGAACTTGTTCGGTTCATCCCTTTGCCGCCCGTGGACCGGCGATCTCCCAAGGACGGGACCGCGAGGTGGCCGCGCGCAGCGCCGCCCGCCAGGGCCTGTCCGACGAGTCGCGTCAACGGCCCCGCGCCCGGCGGCGCCGTCACCCGAATGGCCCAACACGACGTGCCACCCACATGGGTGAAGATCAGGCTGACTAGTGTCCCAACCGAGGCAATGCGTGAAAGGGGAACCACATGCGCATTCGACGAATGCTCGTCGCCGTCATCGGCACGGCAGCCCTCGCCGGACTCGGCCTCACAGGCGCCGCCACCGCCACCGCCGC
>NZ_JARAVK010000349.1:0-7340 GCF_033792765.1 Streptomyces sp. PA03-6a
GCCGAGCGCCCCGTCCTGCCTGTCCCGCCCGCTTGGACGCGGCGCTCGGCGCGTGCGGTGGTCAGGTCCTGCGTCCGGCGAGTTCGGCCAACGCGTCGAAGGTGCGGACGAGGACCGCACGCCGCTCGGCGCGGTGCTCCGGAGAGGGGGCCAGGTCGTCGATCGCCCCGTCCCAGGCGGCGAGGAAGGCCGCCTTCCACCGCCGGACCGTCGCTGCCGCGGGGAGCACCGCGCCCGCCCAGCCCTGGGTGGCGATCAGGTGCAGCAGCTCCACGTTGCAGGGGACGGCAACGCCCCAGTACTCGTCGGGCTCCAGCGTCCCGGGGGCGCCGGCGACGGCGTCCTCGACCTCGCGGACCAGCCGCCCGGTGAGCAGGGACAGATGGTCCGCCGCCGTGTCCTCGTCGAAGTTGCCGCTGCCCCAACCGCCCATCGTTCCTCGTTCCTCCGCTCAGGGTTCGATCAGCCCGGCCCGGATCGCGTACCGGGTGAGTTCCAGGCGGTCGCGCAGGCCCAGCTTCTGCAGGATGTTGGCACGGTGGCGCTCGACCGTCTTGGCGCTGATGAAGAGGATGTCCCCGATCTCCCTGGAGGTGTGGCCCTCGGCGACCAGCTTCAGGATCTCCTCCTCCCGGTCGGTGACGGCCCGCGCGGGCAGCGGCTCGCCCTGCCGGGCGCGTTCCAGGAGGTTGCGCACCAGCGCCGTGACCGCGCCCGGGTAGATGAACGGCTCGTCGCGCACGGCGGCGCGGCAGGCCTCCACGAGGTCCCGGTCGGCGACGGACTTCGGGACGTAGCCGCTGGCCCCGGCGCGCAGCGCCTCGAAGAAGAACTGCTCGTTGTCGTGCATCGTCAGCATGAGGATGCGCAGTCCGGGCCGCAGCCGGGACAGTTCGCGGGCCGCCTGGAGCCCGGTGAGGCGGGGCATGGCGATGTCGAGGACGGCCAGGTCGAGTTCGTGGGCGCGGGCCTGCTCGATGGCCTCGGCGCCGTCCCCGGCCTCCGCGACGACGGTCAGGTCCGGTTCGTCGTCGAGGATCATCCGTACGCCGCGGCGTACCAGCGCGTGGTCGTCGGCGAGCAGGATCCGGGTCTTCGCCGTGTCGGACACGGTCAGTGGTCCTCCTCGCGGGCGGGTACGTCGAGCCGCACCTCGGTGCCGCCGTCGGGTCCCGGACGGAGCGTGAGCCGCGCCCCGATGAGCAGGGCGCGTTCGCGCATCCCCCGGATCCCGGCGCCCTCCGGGGCGGCGCCGAGGCCCTTGCCGTCGTCGCGGACGGTCAGGCGCACAGCGGTGGCGGTACGTTCCAGCAGGAGGTCGACCCGGCCGGCGCCCGCGTGGCGCGCGGTGTTGGTCAGGCCCTCCTGGGCCACCCGGTACAGGACCAGCTCGGTCTGCTCGTCCAGGGCGGGCAGGTGCGGGTCGAGGCGGTGGCGCACGGCCAGTGCCGGGGAGGTGAACTCGGCGGTCAGCGCCCGCAGGGCGCTGGGCAGGCCGAGTTCCTCCAGGACTCCGGGCCGCAGCCGGCGCGCGATGCGGCGGATCTCCTCCAGGCCGGCGCGGGTGGTCTCGCGGACCTGGTGCAGCTCCTCGCGCAGCGGGCCGGGCGCGAGTTCGGTGACGTGCTTGAGCTGGAGCAGCACCGCGGTGAGCGTCTGCCCGACCTCGTCGTGGAGCTCCTGGGCGATGCGCTGCCGCTCGGCCTCCTGGCCGGAGAGCACGTGGGCGCTGCCGGCGGCCTGTTCGCTCTCCAGCCGGTCGAGCATGGTGTTGAAGGTCGTGATGAGTTCGGCGATCTCGCCGTGCCCGGCGGCGGCCGGCCGGCGCCCGGGACGCAGCAGGTCCGCCGCCGCCATGGCCCGGGTCAGCCGGCGCAGCGGCGCCAGCCCGACCCGGAGCAGCACGGCGTTGGCGACCAGCATCGCGACCAGACCCGCCACGACCACCGCCGCCTCGGCCGGCAGGACGGGGGAGGAGACCGTGACCGGCCCCAGCAGCAGCATCGTCGCCACCATCAGCACGACGGCGTTGAGCAGGAAGATCCGCCAGAACAGCGACACGGCCACGGGCCTCCTCTCAGGGGAAAGCGGGAACCGGGGGACAGCCGGCAACGGACAACGGGCGCGGGGGGTCAGTCCCCGGCGACGGGGGACGGGGTGCGCTCCGGCTCGGAGCCGCTCGTCAGCCCCGCCGGGGCGCGGCGCCCGGCCAGTGCCCGGGCCAGCGGCTCGGTGTAGCGGGCCGTCAGGGGGCCGAAGACGACCAGCAGCAGCACGTACGCCGTGGCCAGCGGGCCCAGCGCGGGCTCGATGCCGGCCGTGACCCCCAGCCCCGCGATGACGATGGAGAACTCGCCCCGCGCCACGAGCGCGCCGCCCGCCCGCCACCTGCCGCGCACGGCGACCCCGGCGCGCCGCGCCGCCCAGTAACCGGTGGCGATCTTGGTGAGCGCGGTGACGACCGCGAGCGCCAGCGCCGGCAGCAGGACCGGCGGGATGCTGGCCGGGTCGGTGTGCAGACCGAAGAAGACGAAGAACACGGCCGCGAACAGGTCCCGCAGCGGGCTCAGCAGCGAGTGGGCGCCCTCGGCGACCTCGCCGGACAGCGCGATGCCGACCAGGAACGCGCCCACCGCCGCCGACACCTGCAACTGCTGGGCGATGCCCGCCACCAGCAGCGTCAGGCCCAGCACGACGAGCAGCAGCTTCTCCGGGTCGTCGCTGGAGACGAACCGGGAGATCACGCGCCCGAAGCGGACCGCGACCAGCAGCACCAGGCCCGCGGCGCCCAGCGCCACGGCCAGCGTCACGCTGCCCGCCGCCCAGCCGACCCCGGCCAGCAGGGCGGTGAGGATCGGCAGGTACACCGCCATCGCCAGGTCCTCCAGGACCAGGATGCTCAGGATGACCGGCGTCTCACGGTTGCCGAGCCGCCCGAGGTCACCCAGCACCTTCGCGATGACCCCGGAGGAGGAGATCCAGGTGACGCCCGCCAGCACCACCGCGGCCACCGGGCCCCAGCCGAGCAGCAGCGCCGCGACCGCGCCGGGCAGGGCGTTGAGCGCGATGTCGACCAGGCCCGACGGGTACTGCGTCCGCAGGTTCCCGATCAGATCGCTCGCGGTGTACTCCAGGCCGAGCATCAACAGCAGCAGGATGACGCCGATCTCGGCGCCGATCGCCACGAACTCCTCACTGGTGCCCAGCGGCAGGATCCCGCCCTCGCCGAAGGCGAGCCCGGCCAGCAGGTAGAGGGGGATGGGGGAGAAGCGCAACCGCCCGGCGACCCTGCCCAGCAGGCCGAGACCGAGGATGATGGCGCCGAATTCGATGAGGAAGACCGCGGAGTGCAAGGACTCACTCCCGCCCGAGTATCGCGGCGGCGGCCTCGACACCCTCACGGGTGCCGATGACGATCATCGTGTCGCCGCCGGCCAGGCGGAAGTCCGGTGCGGGGGAGGGGATCGCGTCGGCCCTGCGCAGCACGGCGACGATGGAGGCGCCGGTGTCCGTGCGCATCCGCGTCTCGCCGAGCAGGCGGCCGTTCCAGTACGAGGTGACGGGCAGTTCGATGCGCTCGGCGACCAGACCGAGGTCGGTCGTGTGCAGCAGGTTCGGGCTGTGGTGCGTCGGCATCAGCGCGTCGATCAGCGACATCGCCTCGGGCCCGGTCAGCCGCAGCGACTGCGCGCACGCGTCCGGGTCGTCGGCCCGGTACACGTTCACCGTCCGTGAACCGTCGCGGTGGGCGACCACCGACAGATGACGCCGGTCCCGCGTGGTGAGGTCGTACCGGACACCGATGCCCGGCAATGGTGTCGTGCTCATCCGCGGAGCAGGCACAGCTCGGTTCCCTTCACGGACGGCGTGCCGCCGCCCGGTTGCTCGTCCGTTTCGCCCCCCATGGATCCGCATCCTTTCATCCGGGCGAACCGGGCCGATATGGGTGCTGACACCCATCGCGGGCCCGGTGTGACGGTTCCCACACCCGGAACGGAAAAGGCCGGGAGTACCGGTGCCTTACCTGAGCGCAGCCTTATGTGTTCTTGAAGATCCGCTCCCGACCGGCGAGTTCTCCGCCTCGGGCGCCTAGGGTCACAGTGCCCGGCACACCGCGTTCGGACGTGCCCGGTGGAGTTCCCGTCGTCCGGAGGTACCCCGCACATGAGTTCCCACAGGAAACGACACCGCGCCCGCCGCGCCCCCTCGGCGCGGTCCTGGCCGCTGGCCGCCGCGGTGGCGACGGTCGCCGCGGGCGCCCTGGTCGGGGTCGGTGCGCAGTACGGGAACAACGGCGGCAAGGACGAGGCCTCGCTGGCGGCCGGCGACCGGGAGGCCGACGACCCCGTCGCGTCCGACGCGCGCCCGGAGACCGCGAGCCCGAGCCCGACGACCGCGAGCCCCAGCGCCTCCGCCACCCCGGAGCGGCGCAAGCCGGCCTCGCGGCCCACCCGCACCCCGCGGCCCTCCGCCACGCCGACCCGTACGGTGGCCCCGTCACCGGCCTCGACGACGGTCGCTGCGCAGCCCTCGCGCTCCGACGCCGACGACTCGGTGGTCGAGGAGATCGTCCGGCTGGTCAACGTCGAGCGCGCCTCGGCCGGATGCCGCCCGGTGACGCTGGAGGACCGGCTCACCGAGGCCGCCCAGGACTACACGGACGTGATGGCCCGCTCGGGCGAGCTCTCCCACACCGGGCCCGACGGGTCCACCATGGCCGGGCGTGTCGAGGCGGCCGGGTACCAGTGGTCGGCCCTCGGCGAGAACATAGCCGTGGGCCAGCGGACCGCCGCCGCCGTGATGGACGCCTGGATGCACAGCGAGGGGCACCGGGCGAACATCCTCAACTGCGACTTCGAGCAGATCGGAGTCGGCGTGAACACGTCGTCCAACGGTCCCTGGTGGACCCAGGACTTCGGCACGCCCCGCTGAACCGCCGACCGGCCGGTCAGCTGGGGCGGCCGGTCGGCCTCAGGCCGGGTGCGGGTGACGCCTCGCGCGTCGGGCCGCTTTCCTTCCCCCCACAGGCGGCCCGCCGGCGAGCCCGAGCGTCACCCGCACCCTCGTGCCGCCCAGTGGGCCCCTGGTGATCTCCATGCCGCCGTCGCAGGCGGCCGCCGCCCGCTGCACGATGTCCAGGCCGAGGCCGGTGGAGCCGCCGACGCTCACCCCGCGGGCCCGGGCGGTGTCCGGGTCGCTGATCCCCGGCCCCGCGTCGTCCACCGTGAGCAGCACCGTCCGGGCGGCGGTCCGCTCCACCGTCACCGCCAGCGCGGTGCCCTGCGCGGTGTGCCGGAACACGTTGCCGATCAACGCGTCGACGACCGCCGCGAGGTCGTCCTCGCCGAGCGGGACCGCGGTCGCCTCCGCGGTCGCCTCCAGCCGGCACTCGCGCTCCTGCTGCGCCGCCAGGACGGACCAGAACTCGACCCGGCCGCGCACCACGGCCGACGCGTCGCACTCCTGCGCGCGGCCCGGGCGCTCGGGCGAGGCCGACAGCGGCGTGCGGGCCGCGTCGATGATCGAGTCCAGCTCGCTCTCCAGGTGCGCGATCGCGGCCTCCAGGTCCTCGCCCCGGTAGCCGGGGACCTGCGCGGCGATCCGCTCGGCCTCCAGCTGCAACCGGGTCAGCGGGGTCCGCAGGCGGTGCGAGAGGTCGGCGACCAGTTCCCGTTCCATGGCGAGCAGTTCGACGACCCGGTCGGCCATCGTGTTGAAGGCCACCCCGGCCTCCTGCAGCTCCGGCGGCCCCTTGGGCTCCACCCGGATGCCCAGTTCCCCTGCGCCGAGCGAGCGCGAGGCGCGGGACAGACCCTGGGAGGCGCGCACCACGCGCGCGCCCAGCCGGTCGGCGACCAGGACCGACCCCGCCACCAGGCCGAGCGCCAGCAACGCCATCATCGCCCAGGACGCCTTCACCCCCCGGTCCAGGTCGGCGCGGGGGACGAAGGCCTCCACCACCGCCACCCGGTCCCGGGCCAGGATCACCGGCTGGAGGTAGACCCAGCCCGCGGAGGTGTCCGTGGCCACGGTCCGCCGTCCGTCCGCCACCCGGTCCAGGGCCTCCTGGGAGGCGTGCACCTTCCCGACGACCTGCCCGTCGGGCAGCCGCACGCTCAGGTGGTCCCCCGAGTCCAGCCCGGCCACCGCCTGCTGGACGTCCGCGGGCCGCGTGGTGAGGGCGAGCACCGGCGCCAGCGCCGCGGCCCGCTGCTCGGCGACCGTGGTCGCCCGCGAACGGGCCTCGGACTGCACCAGCAGCGCCAGCGGGATCAGGAAGGACAGCGCCACCATCGACGTCACCGCCAGCGCCACCCCGGCCAGGGCACGTCTCATCGAGGCGTCACCAGCTTGATGCCGACGCCCCGCACGGTGTGCAGGTAGCGGGGTTGCGAGGCCCGCTCTCCCAGCTTGCGGCGCAGCGCCGACAGATGGACGTCGATCGTCTGGTCCTCCACGTACGCCTGCTGCCACACGTCCGCCAGGATGCGGCTGCGCGGCACCACGCGGTCCGCGTGCTCCGCCAGGTAGGCCAGCAGGTCGAACTCCCGGCGCGTCAGCCGTAGTTCCCGTCCGTCGTGGTACGCCACCCGGGCCGGCACGTCGATCAGCAGACCACCCACCCGCAGCGCGCCGGCCGCGCCCTCCGGGGCCGGGCCCTGCGGCTGCGCCGGCGCCATCGCCGAACGGCGCAGCACCGCCGTCAGACGGGCCACCAACTGGCCCCCGGAGAACGGCTTCACCAGGTAGTCGTCGGCGCCCGCGTTCAGCAGCCGGATCACCTCGCTGTCGTCGTCACGCGCGGTCGTGACGAGGACCGGGACCCGCGAGATGCCGCGCAGCATCCGCAGCACGTCCACCCCGTCCAGGTCCGGCAGCCCGAGGTCGAGCACCACGGCGTCCGGGGGGCGCTGCGCCGCCTGCCGCAACGCCTCGAAACCGTAGGCCGAGCTGTGCACCATGTGGCCGTGCGCGGTCAGCACCTCGACCAGCCGCGCGCGTATCGCGGGGTCGTCCTCGACCAGGAGTACGGATGCCATGTGGAGGGACAGTAGCCGGTCGGGAAAGATGGCGGCGTGCCCCGGTACCTGCGCTACGTCGTCATATGGCTCTCGTGCACCGCGGTCAGCGTGACCGCGGTCATGCTCACCGTGGGCTTCGTGGTGGGCTCGACACGCCCGACGCCGCCCGTCGCGCGGGACATCCCCGAGAGCGCGCTCGCCGGCGGCAGCCCGTCCCCCGCGCGGCCCTCGCCGTCGCGCGTGTCGAGCCAACCACGAAGCCACCGGGAGGAAGTACATGACTCTTATACACATCGAACCATGCGAACAAAAGAAGCA